>JBDTHH010000233.1:0-8289 GCA_039937055.1 Ktedonobacteraceae bacterium
ACGGATACGGCACAACCGGTGTCATAGAGAGCTTCACTTCGTGCCTACAGGGTGTGGATGAAGCGTGCTATAATCTGAAAAGGAGCAACTAGTACTAAATCGATGCGAGAAAGGTGGTAGAGGAACACCTGGCTATCGCCTTCTGCTCGACGCCATCATAGTTATGTCGTTGGGAACATCGGAACGGAGACCCTTTTTATGAACGATACGGCCACGTTGAGCCGCCTATTTGCAGGTATCCAGTCGGACCTTGAAAAGGTAGATACGACATTCGAGGAACGTGCAACATCTGGACTCGATATTCTTAATTCTGCTTCAATGCATGCCCTCGCCTCGCCAGGGAAACGTCTTAGAACGGCGCTCACCCTGCTCTCAGGGAAATTGAACGCCTACCGTCTCGACAAGCTGCTGCCATTAAGCGTCGCCTTTGAGATGGTTCACCTGGCGACGCTTATTCATGATGACATCGTCGATAACGCGCTGACCCGGCGCGGCAAGCCGACGGTCAATGCATTGTGGGGAGACAGCATAGCTATCCTGCTCGGCGATTATTACTTCGCGAAAACGGCAGGCCTGATCGCAGATATCGACGACAATCGCATCGATCACCTCTTCTCGGACACGGTAGCCACCGTCTGCGAGGGGACCATTCTGGAGATGATGACGGCCCGGCGCATCGACCTCAGCATCAAAACCTATTACGAGAAGATCAGTCACAAGACGGCGTGTTTGATCGCCGCGTGCTGCAAGGGCGGCGCAATTGTCAGCCAGGGCAGCGACGAACAGATCGCGCTGCTGGACGAGTACGGGATGAACCTGGGGATCGCCTTTCAGATTATCGATGACGTGCTGGACTATACGGAAGACCAGACAACCATTGGGAAACCGGCAGGCAACGATCTGCGCCAGGGCATGGTGACCCTTCCCCTGATCTACGCCCTGCAAGCACAGCCATCGAACGGGCACCGGCAGCAGATCCAACTGCTGCTCGGCGGCGAGACAAAGGCCGAGGAAGAGATACACGAGGTCGTCAACTGGGTTATCGCGGGTCCCGGCGTGGAACGCGCGGCCAGCGACGCCCAGCAGTATGCCGCGAAGGCACGCCAGGCGCTCTACCACTTCCCCTCTTCGCCTGACCGCGATGTGCTTGACGAACTGATCGACTTTGTGATCGTGCGCACACATTAAGCCAAACGGCCAGGTAAGTAGAGAAAACGCCATGACTGCCAGAGTATCCCTTGACGAGAGATTCCGCCAGACCGGGGGCAAGCGCCCGTATGTGCAACGCCTGTTCGGACGCATTGCCCGCATCTATGACCTGATGAATATGCTGATGAGTTTTGGCCTGGACCGCCGCTGGCGCGCGAAGGCCGCGCGTTACCTGGCTCTGGGAACGGGAGAGGTTGGACTTGATCTGGGAGTGGGGACAGCGGACCTCTCGATCGCGGTCATTCGCGGGGCAGGACCGGGAACGCATATGATCGGTATAGATATCACACCGGAAATGCTCGCACAGGGACGCCTTAAGCTGGCACGCCTGGGATTGCAGGATCGCATCGATCTGCGCCTTGGAGACGCCGAGCACATCGATCTGCCGGATAACAGCGTGGATGGTTGCTGTTCGGCCTTCACCGTGCGCAACCTGACCGATATCAAGCAGGGGTTCCGCGACATGCTCCGCATTGTGCGGCCAGGAGGGCGCGTTGTCTGTCTGGAGATCAGCCATCCTCCTGGTATCATCCTGGGGCCGCTCTTCCACTTCTACTTTTATAAGCTGGCCCCGCTGTTCGGCACCATCATCGGCAAAGCCTTCGAGGAATACACCTACCTGCCGCATTCTCTGACGACCTTCCCAGATGCCACGACGCTCCAAACATATATGGAAGAGGTTGGTTGGAGCGACGTGCGTTTCTACCGTCTCACGGGTGGCATTGTCGCTATCCACGTGGGTACGAAACGCGCTGCTACCGGCTAAATAAAGCTGCGCCCTACAACCACTATTGCGATCAAGCAAATCAAGATCGCCACCAGCCAGATGCTGGCTGTCAGCATATCGTGGCCCTCTCGCATGGGCGGCAAATCCTCCGGCCTTGGAAGGAGGAACCTATCCTCATCATCATCCGAAGTATTCGTCATGATCAGTGGCAGCGCCTGCGCAACACTATCAGGCATACGTCTCTGGGGGGCGTCTGGAAGAGCAGCCTGAGTTGGGGGCTGAGCTATTGCTGGAGAGCGGGACTCCTGCGCTGTCCACTGACTATTACCAGCGACCAGGCTACCGCTGATGGGACGTAACGCCAGCAGATCGCGGCGCAGTTCGGAAGGGCGCTGATAGCGCTGGCTAACGGTTGGACGCAGCCCCTTCGCGAGAATCGCTTCGAAATCCGAACTGACGCTGGGATTGAGTCGTTGCGCCTGGGGAATGCCGCCATTCGCACCTGTTGGAACGCTTCCCGTCACCAGGTGATACGCGCAGGCCAGCAACGAGTAGAGGTCAGCGCGCCCATCAAGCAGGCCGCGCGCAAATTCTGGAGCGGTATACGGCGAGAGGCGCGAGCGATCCAGGCCCACCACAAACTGCGTCGCACCACCAGCCAGCACAATCGAGAAGCTCGTCAGCATATACTGAGCATTCGAGCGACCGGCGATGATATGGTCTGGACGGATAAGCCCATGAACGAGGGGCGGCGATTGCTGCGTCAGCATCTCCAACACATCTGTCATTTGCAGGCAACACTCGATGACCTCTTGTTCAGCGAGCGCGTACCCGGTGCGGCGCATACGTGACAGCAGATTCTCGCCATCCATATGTTCAAAGACAAAGAAGTTTCGTCCCTGGTCACTGAAGGCATCCCAGAGCGCGGGGACATACGGGTGACGACCTGCGGCCGTCAATGCCACCGTCGCAGTACGCAGCATCGACTGCACACTCGCAGAGGCATTATCCGGCATCACCAGTTCCGATACCAGCACGTAGGCTCCCCCGCGCTGGCCATCCTGGGCCAGCCATATGCACTCATAGGCGCCTTCCAACCACTCCTGGCGCTCATACAGCTCTTGCAAGCGGTAGCGACCGCCACGCAGCAAGGTGCCGGGCGTCAGGGGCCGCAGACTCGCCGGGGCAGCACCAATCCCACTCTGGCGCGGCGCCGCGGACAGCAGCGGAGATGCAGGTTGCGCTTCACGCGTGCGAGACTCAGTGATCAGGCGGCTCACGCGCAAAGGCGCCTGCGCACGGTAATTCTCCTGGATCGAGGGATCTGCAAAACGATTAGGCCGAACCGGCACCTGCGAGCGCTGCACTTCGCGCAAGGGTGATAGAGGACCCGATGGCGAACCCGGCTGTGAGAGGGGCGTGCGCGGCGTCACATCTCTTGTGATTGAGGCACCTGCGTCCAGCGATCCCGGTTGTGAGAGCGCCTCCCCAAATGTATATGGTCCGGTGGGTTGCCGTGTGATCGAAGTACTGACATCAGATGATCCTGGTTGTGAGAACGTCCCTCCAAATTTATATGGCCCGGTGGGTTGCCGTATGATCGAAGTGCTGGCGCCGAGTGGCCCCGGCTGCCTGAGCGCCCCGCCAAATGTATGTGCTCCGGTGGGCTGTTTTGCCCTGCGAAGAGTGCTATCAAAGGTGCTATCGAGAGGGAGCAATGGCCCTGAAACTGGGAAGTCGTTTGTAGCTGGACGCGACATAGGTATAGGAGTGGGAGCGGGCGACTGTGGCGTGTTCAGCGCGAACGCTGATCCACGCGCGGATGACGGCATAACAGGAGGTAAGCCTCGCGCAGATGTAGAGACAGGTGGCATACTCCCCGATGGTTGTGGGCCTGTCTTCTGGGTCGAAAGAGAGGACCGCGTCGACGTTCCTAACGAGCCAGGTAAGCGGATCACGAGACCACAACGAGTGCAAGGACTTTTGCTTGCATCCCATTCATTCCCGCAACGCGGACAAATCATGATGTACTCCTCCTGATGCCTGAGCAGATCGATCGCCTGGAGTGCAGGCCAGAAAACTGGGAGTATGCCCCTCGAAATACTCTCCCTTAATGTTGACTTGTGAAGGGTGCGCTTGCGGAAAGTATAGTAAAAAACGTTGAGCACTGTCAATGCCAGCACCCGTTTGTGCTATCTCTCAGAGCGGGCGGCAGCCGCTCTTACCTTTTCTGATATCGTCCAATAGGAGCAAGGCCGGTCAGGAAGCCTTCGAGGGTTCTGGCCAACTCATAGAGCTGAGTAGCCTCTGAGACTGAAATCTCGTGGCCTGCGTGAGCCACCTGATTGAGGAGCAGGACAACGGGGTGTCTGGCCGGTGAAGTGCTCTCGCCGCTCGCCGCGCCGATCAGGGAGGCGCGCATCGCATCGACGCTGGCGTTTACCTCCTCCAGTTGCGCGATATCTATGAAACTGGCGGCCTTGGGCTGGTCTCTACCTTGGTGCGCAGCGCGATTGGCCTCCCACTGACGCCTGGCCTGTTTCCCTGCCGAACAGTAACAGAACTGCGGCTGCGCCGGGTCCGAATTTTGCAGACCTGTATCATCACAAATAGGGCAGATCGGCATGGCTGCACTCTTTCTATTACCGGGCTATGGAACACGCTACACAACAATTCTTCAGGAGCACTATACCATATTCTAACTATATAAGATACTGCTAATTTTGCGTAGGCGAATCGTCCCGTAGCGCGTGGCTTGCCTCGCTGGGTACCCACGGGGACGACGAGGCAAGCCGCGTTCCTGCGCAGAAAGGGGCTATTAAGAGAGGCGTAGCGTCCCGGCCAGGTAATCCTTGAGCATCTGCTCGCAGTCAAATGCCATACAGCCACAGACCTCGGCGGGTAGCCGCCAGCATGGCTCGCCTTCGCTGGAGCCACGCGCCGCCCCGCTCACGATGGTTCCTTTGTAGGCAATGGAGACGGCGCGAAAACGCGGGTCGCGCTTGAGACCTGAATAGACACCCACCAGTCCATCGATAGTGACAGTATAGCCCGTCTCCTCACGCGCCTCGCGCAGCACACATTGCTCGACCGTCTCCCGGTAGCGCACAATTCCACCGGGGATCGTGTACCCCAGCTTGTCAGAACGGTCGATCAGCAAGACCTTGCCGTCCTGCTCGATAATGATGCAGGCGCTGAGTATGGGAGAGATCTGCCCAAGCGTCAGGAGCGCGATGATGCGAAAAATGAGACCCGCCAGCCAACCCTTAATCTTCTCTTTCATCGGGCAACGCATCTCCCTTCAATATATCCGCTTCTCCCAGCGTCAGATCCTCGTGAACATCCGGCGCCGCGCGCTGTTCTTCCAACAGCGCGGCTACCCGCTCAGCGGCATGGATGAACGCCAGCGACACAAGCGACTCCGGCTTGCTGACGATCACCGGGTGCCCCCGGTCGCCGCCTGTGACCGTCGCGGGATCGAGCGGGATATCCCCTAGCAGGGGCAGAGCATCAAGCAGCGTGCGCGATTCAGGGCTGCGCGGGAAAATCTCAACGCGCTCACCACAATGCGGGCACACAAACCCGCTCATATTCTGCACCAGGCCAAGCACAGGCACCCCGGCTCCCTGAAACATCGCCAGGGCCTTGGCGGTATCGATACGCGCGATATCCTGGGGAGTCGTGACCAGGATGGCGCCATCCAGCGCCATCTCGCGGCAGAGCGTGGCCTGCGGCTCGCTTGTGCCTGGCGGGAGGTCGATCAGCAGATAATCGAGGGGACCCCAATTCACCAGGTAGAGCAGTTGGCGGATCAGCATACCCAGGACATCGGGCATAGGCGCGACGGCCTGCTCCTCGCCGATAAAGAAGCCCACCGACATCACCTGCACGCCATAACGCGTCAAGGGCTTTATTTTCTGCTCTGGGGACAACTGTCCGCTCTGTCCCAGCGGCAGGATCACCCGCCAGCCCTGGCCCGCATCGCGCTTGCGCACCCCCAGCATCATCGGAATGCTTGGCCCATAGGCATCGCCATCAAGCAGGCCGACCCGCGACCCGCGCTTCGCCAGGGCAATGGCCAGGTTGACACTCACGGTCGATTTTCCCACGCCCCCCTTACCGCTCCCCACCACGAGCAAGGCGCCAACGTCCTCAACACGCTTCTTTTGCAAGATCGTACTCCGCTCCGCACAATGTAATACAGGCGAGAAATGCTCCCGGCCAACAGACAGGGGCCAGCGCCACTACAAAGTCCCGTTTTGGGTAGTATACGAAGATGCTGCGGTTTTGACAAGGTCGCGCGACGCTGCGAATGGGGGAAAAGCGGAATCCAGCCTTTCATTTTCTTCTGTCATGTGACTCACCGCGCTAGCCAGTGGTCTCGTTCCTTTGCTCGGTCATTCACGCCACCGGCTCATCCCAATCGACCTTGTAGGAGTAGCCCCAGTCAAGGGCCGCCGGATTGGCAAAGAGCTTGAGGAAGAACGGCGTAAGCAGGTCCCGCAACGACACCTGAAGTGGATTGGTTATGACCTTTCCCTGACCCAGACTACGTGCATACTGGACCATGCGCTCGACGCGTGCGCGCCGGAGCCGCTCATAGCTCGCGAAGGCCTGCGAAAACTCGGGAATGTCTCGCAGGCATTTGGCCAGGACGATCGCATCCTCCACGGCCAGCGATGCGCCCTGACCGGCACTGGGCGAGACCGCATGGATCGCATCACCGACCAGGACGACCTGATCCTTCTGCCAGAGAGGCTGCGTGAAGATGTCATAGATGGGATAGCCGATGATCGGACCTTCCGTTGCCCGGATCAGTTCGGAGATGAGCGGCAGATCCTCTCGGAAGAGATCCAACATGCGCGCTTGCCACTCCTCGCTCACAATCATGTCAAGCTCTCCCTTTGCAAGCGCTGCTTTTTGGGGAAAATTGACAAACCAGTAGACTTCGCCACGCGCGCCGATGTGATAGCCGAAGAAGGCCCGCTTACCAAAGATGAAGTGCTGCGTGTCAGGCGTTGGCGAAAACTTGGAGTGCGGCGCGAAGCCACCCGTACTGATCAGGCCTGTGTATTGCGGGCTGGGAGCGTGGGGATTGATGCTCTGGCGGGTGCGAGAATGCACACCGTCACAGCCAATCAGGAAAGAGCCTTCGGCTGTGGTGCCGTCTACAAAGGTTGCGCTGACGCCTTGCTCGCCTGATGCCAGACTTTGAAGCTTCTTGCCAAAGGTGACCTTGATCCCCTGGTGCTCGGCCTCCTCACGCAGCACCTGATGCAAGCGGCCCCGCATGATGACTACGCTTGGGGCCCCCACCTCCGCTCGGGCCCCGTTGTGGACCTCGCCAAGCCGCTTGCCTTTCCCGCTCCACAAAATCATATGAGGAATGGGAGATCCCAGCTCCGAGATCTGGCCTTCCAGGCCGAGCGTCTTGAGCACATCAAGCCCGTTGCAGGCCATGTTCAAGAAGCTGCCCCCTTCCTCAGCAGACATGGCCCTCGCCTCATAAATCTCTGCCTCGATGCCTGCCCGTTGCAGGAACAGCGCGACGACGGGTCCAGCGACTCCACAGCCAATAATCAGCGCTTTCCTTCTGGATGTATACATAAAAAGTCCTTTCTGAGCATCTCGTTATTGTAAAAAAGTTGCCAGGTATACCAGCCATCAAAAGGCCAAACGCGACGAACGACGGAAAGCCAGCCAGCCCAGGGCCGCAAACCAGGCGAGAACCTCGATGGCCAGGATGCGTTGTATCAGTCCAGCTATCCCGACCTCGCTACCAGCCGCAGTTGGAGTGAAGTTCATGAAGAACAGGACCATGAGCACGAGCGTCAGCGGGCTGCCCAGGAGCAACCAGGTGCCGAACCGGCGAAAGCTGGAGAAGCGGCGCAGAAAAAGCCCGGTGACCAGGAAACTCAGCACCGGAGCTCCGCAGGCCAGGAGGAAGCCAATCAGGTGTGGCAGGAACGAATCGAGATGGTAGATCCCACAGATTATGAGACCTGACGGCGAGAGCGCGAGCAGTGTCGCGCAAACCCAGGTCTGGCCCCCTGCACCTATGATGCGTACAACGCCGATCACGCCTGCCAGGAGCAAGATCCCGCTGAGCACGAAGGCTGCGTTCATGAATGGCGCCGTGATCCCCATGCCCAGGCCACTGATGGGCTGGCTCATAGGCGAGTAGGACGGGATGCGGGTACCAAAGAGCGTGTAGCCTGGACTTAGAAAGCCGAGGACGAACCAGGCCAGCGTGAACAGGACCGGGCCTGCGACGGCGCCAAGCGTGAGCCAGTGCGTTGTCAGGGACGCTGATTTGGCGATGGTTTCACTGTACCCCGGTGTGCTGTCGCTAT
>JBDTHH010000234.1:0-7633 GCA_039937055.1 Ktedonobacteraceae bacterium
CGCTGTGAAAAGATCACCGTACCCAGGCTGGGACGCAAGCGGGGTAGGAGGATGCCCCAGACGGTGCCGGCGCATGTGTATACTGCTATGCTTAGCGCCAGCCACCAGGGCGTTTGTAAGAAAGGCAAGCCCAGCGCTAGCAGGGCGCAGGCCATCAGTATAAGCATCAGGAACGCTGTGGCCCAGGCATGCAGCCGCCACTCCTGGGGTATGAGCCGTCCCTGTGTACCCAGGGCGCCCCGGAAGAAGAAAAAACAGCTCAGGCCCAGGCAGAGCGCGCTGGCCTGGCCCGCGATCAGCCAGCCAAGCGTCCAGATCTGCCCACTTGCCAGCAGGTCGCCCGCGAAGGGGGTGGGTAGTGCGCTCCACACGCTGCCCAGGATGATGGAGATGGCGCTGGCCAACAGGATCAGCGAGAGTCGGCCGCGCCGCGCCAGATAGGCCCACCACCAGCGGCGGAACAGCTTGCCCCGGTTCAATTGCAGCCGCCAGCGGTCCGCGCCCTCGTTTGTATCGTACCAGTTGTCGATCATGCGCCCCGGCGCCGGCAACGGGGCCTGCGACTGTGGCCAGAGGTCGAGCAAGAGCAGTGGGATCAGGCAGGCGATCTCCAGCGCGCCTGAGAACCTGGGGAGCAGCCAGACCACGCCGAGACCTACCAGCATCGCCAGTGCGCCCTTCGCCAGGGCTGTGCGCTCTCCCACGGGCGGCCAGGGCCGTCTCTGTAGCAGCCAGGCTGTACTCATCAGGCCCAGCAAGAAGGCAATGAGCGCGAACTCGCCTGTGCTGAGCATGATATTTGCTGGCAGGAAACGCGGCGTCATGGGCACATACAGCCAGAGCAGCGCGCAGGCTATGAAACCGCAGCCCCAGAGACGCACAGCCGTGTGGCGGCGCGAACTCAAGAGGATCGCGCTGCACACTGAGCCAACGAGCCAGGCGCTGGCGACACAGGCGGCCCACAAGGCCAGGTGGCCCTGGTACCAGTCCTGGGCGATGAGCCGCATCTGCGCGATGCTGATGCCAACGCCTGTCACAAACCAGCAAGTATTGAGCAGGCGTGCGCCGATAACGGCATCTACCCTCTGGTGAGTGTGCTGGCTATAACCCATAACCGGTGTTCTCCATGATGCTTGACGATTATTAACGGTTACGCGCAATGAATTGCGGCGGACGCGATAAATCGGGCCCCTACGTAGGATGGTAGCGGTGTTCTCTATTCAGCCCCAGTAGGATGGTAGCGGTGTTCTCTATTCAGCCCCAGACGGCCTGGCTTTGTTCAAAGGCTACGTTGTGGTCCATTAACTGGTTGGGATCTGTGTTGGGGATGCGCGCGCTGGCTTCTGTGCGCGGCTCCGGTTGGGCGGAAATCTTCTCTATCCTGGCGGCGGGATTGGCCGGCAGGGGACGGTGTGTCAGGGTGGCGTCGCACTGCCGCAGCCAGTCGCGCACCTCAGGGAGGTACGAGTCGAGCGTGTTCAGGTCGAGCGCGGCATAGGTGTAGCAGGCATCGACGTGCGAGGAGAAGAGGCTGAGCGCCCAGCCCAGGTACACGATCCACTCCGGGTGGAACTGCACCGCCACCCAGAAGCGGCGCGGGTCCAGGTCCTCAATGGCCTCGATTACGCCGTCGGGGGCCGTCGCTCCAATGCCCATGCCGGGCGCCAGGTAGCCGACGATCTCCCCATCAGGCGTCACGTAGCCCACGATCTGATGATGCATAGAGAGAACCGCTTCGATGTACTGCCGGTAGGGAATGCGCTCATCCCGCCCGCGCACGAGCCTGGCGAGTCTGCTCTTAGGATGAATGGCGATGGGATGTTCGACCCAGTTATCGGCGCTGATGCGGCCGCGCGCACGATGGGGCATCAGTGGGGGCATGTTCTTTGGCCATTGCGAGCGTATATCCTGAAACAGCCCGCCGCCACGCACCGCGTTCATCACTTGCATGCCGCGACAGATGCCCAGTGTGGGGATGCACAGAATCCAGGCCAGCAGCGCGAAGTAGCGCTCCCAGATATCGCGCCATAGCTCAGGGGTATCCGTCTGGGGGTGCAGAGCATGTCCATAGAGACACGAGTACAGGTCGCCGCCGCCGGTGAGCACCAGGCCATCCAGGTTGCGCACAAGGGGCCAGACGATGCGGAATACCTCCTCGAAGGCATCATCATCGGTCAGGATGTCAAGCGGGTCGTATCCCTGCATCAGCGGGAGCGTAGGCATGACGATGGGATCGCCCCCGGCCTCGAATATAGCGTTCACCGTGGCTGCGTCGCCCGCGTATACTGGCCAGCCCCCGTCCCGCATGCAGCCGCTTGAAGAGAGCAGCCCGATGCGCGGCCGGTAATACGTTGGCAACTGACCCGGCTGCTGTGATGTAACCAGCGAGGCCAGGTTGGATGGCAGAGACAGGCCATCGAAGTCTCCCGTGCGACGAAGGTGCGCAGGCCCCGCTGGCGGCATACCGTGCAGGTAGCCTCTCGATGATGCATTGTACTGGTACGCGTCTCTCATAATCCCTTCCCTCTCTAGAAGCACTCTTCCAACCTGCACCCTTCGTTGGGCAGCATGGGCGAGGCAAGCCATCGCCCCTACGCGGATCTGGCATCTTACGTGTAGGGGCGCCGCTTGCCTGCGCCCGGTTCCTACGCGGATCTGGCATCTTGCGTGTAGGGGCGCCGCTTCGGCTCCCCTTGCCCGCCGACAAGGCCTACGCCCGGTTCCTACGCGGATCTGGCATCTTGCGTGTAGGGGCGCCCTGTCGGTTACGAAGCGACCGCCACATTCATCGTTGCCAGGCGCGCCACCGCGAAGTGGATCTGGGTGACGCCGTCCTGGATCTCGCCGGTTGTCGGGTCGAACTGTCCCATGAAGGCATCCTGCGCGTTCTTCACCAGGTCATCCAGCAGCGCGAGCGCCGGCGGTTGCAGCAGTTGCGCATCGCTGAATGTGACCAGTTGCCGAGCGTCTTTGTGTACCTGCTCTAAGAGTGCCTGCACCTTGTTGATGGCCGTATTGATCTGGTTCGCCAGTACGTGTTGCTCTGTGGACGATCCGGGCGATTGCACGATGCCCTGCAGGTGAACGCCGACGTGATACAGCAGTCCGGGTGGCTCCTGGTTCGCGTTAATTTCGAGCAGGCCGGCGCGGGCAATCTGCGGGTCCGTCAGCACCGGTGTGCCGGCTGGAACATCATTCTGCACAAAGTTAAGTCCATCGAGATAGTCAAGAATGCGTATCATGTAGCGGTGCATCAGCCCTGCACTGTGCTGTGACCAGTCATCCCTGGCGCCGCCGGCCCACTCCAGAATCTTCTGGGTGTTTCTAAAGAGCCAGATATCCAGGCCGCCCGGCAGGCCCAGCTTCTTGAGCGTGGGGTCGGTAGACAACAGGTGACGCAGGTGATTAAGCAGGCTGAAATGATGCACGCTATCCAGCGGGTCAGGCGTTTGCGGAAACTGTGCGCTAAAACGCCAGGTGCTCTTGTCGAGCGAGGGCATGTTCGGCGTTATGCTGGCATCCTCTTCTGTGATCAGGAAGCGATTCGCAAAATCAAGCAGGTTGGTATGCTGTTGATCGCCCGTGTAGCGCAGATTGACGATGCCATGCTGCACCGCCACTTTGCCGAGCAGAACCGACTGGCTCTCGACCGCATCGTCGCTCAGGAGCCAGGCATACAGCGCTTTGCCGGCAGCCGGATTGGAAATGCTGGTCAGGCTGATCTGAACCTGGTCGGCAATGCCCTCGCTGGTGTCCTGGTGGATCTGTCCGCTGCTCATGAAGTAGACATGGCCCACAATCTTCTGGGTACCCACTGCGGCGTTCGCAGTAGTGGCATGCGTGCCACTATGGAAAAATGAGGCTGGCAGGAAGTTCAAGCCGCTGCTGATGAACACAAGCAGTGCTGAGATAAGCAGGGCACTGATCACTATAATGATCGGGACCATGCGTCCCCGGCGGCGCGCGGCGCTCTGCCCAAGTGGGCGCGTGGTGGTCGTCGCGCTCAGAGGGTGCGATGTGGTTGTGCGCTGTGTTGTGGCCTGGTCAAATCGTCGCAATGCTTTGCCCTCCTCGCCGGACGCCATGCATGGCGTCCCTACGCTGTACGCTATCTTATGTCCGTTCACTGCCCGAAGTGTACTCGCATATGACGAGCGCGTCCACAGTTTTTGGCTATGCTTCGAAGTGTAGACGCCCCGCAGAATTTGGATGTGCCGCCCGGTATGAGAACGTAGGGGCGTGGTTTTTCGCACCGATAGGTTTTTTGCGGGGCGCTTTCCACGATGTCCATCTACCCAAGAAGAACATGCATGAGGTGTAGGGGCGCCGTTTACAAGCCCGCGCACCGGACATGATCGTAATGCAGCCTGGCGGGCTTGTAAACGGCGCCCCTACGCCTTTCGTCGTCTCGCGATCACCTTGACATACGCCTGCTTGCTTGGTATACTCTGTTCAGAGGCATTGCTTCACCTGTCCTCTTTCGGCCTCTCCCACAAGCGTTTATGCTCCTCTAGTACATCCCCCAGGCAAGCAACACAGGAGGTCCTTATGTTTGGTTCCAACATCCTCGAAGTGGCGGTAGGCATCCTCTTTGTCTATTCGCTCCTGAGCCTCATCTGCTCGACCGTGAACGAGTGGATCATCGCGCGTCTGCTAGCGTTGCGCTCGACGACGCTTGAGGCTGGCATTAGCAATTTGATCGGGGCAGAGCTAACGCGGAGATTGTACGATCACCAGCTCATTGATGGGCTGGCCCGGCCGGGGAAATTTGACAATCTGCTGAAGAGGGATAGCCGGCCCTCCTACATTCCTCCGCGCACCTTCGCACTGGCATTGCTGGATATCATTTCCCAGCCCGATGTTGCCCAGCAGGTTGAGCCAAAGGTGCTGGCGGCTCTTGCTACCCTGAAGCGTGCGGCGAATGGTGACTCAGCACAGGAGCAGCTCAGTATCGCGCAGTGGTTCGACGATACTATGGGGCGCGTCTCCGGCTGGTACAAGCGCAAGGTGCAATTGATGCTTTTCGCGCTGGCCCTCATCATCTGTGCCTGTCTGAACATCGATACCTTTGGCCTTATCAGTGGCCTCTCGCGCGACGCCGTTGTGCGCTCCGCAATCGTTTCATCCGCCCAGGGGGCCGCCGCCAATCAGAGGCCACCGGTTCTTGATGTCGGGCAGGCCGAGCGTAGCTTTCAGCAGCTCCAGCCGGAGCTTGGTTGGTCCCCAGATCGCCTGCCCGCCGATCTCCCTGCCTGGCTTGGCAAAATTTGCGGGCTGCTCACTACCACCATCGCCGTCTCCCTTGGCGCCCCATTCTGGTTCGATCTGCTGAGCCGAGTCGTATCGCTGCGCTCCGTTGGCAATACTCCGTAGGGTGTGGACTGGCCTCATGGGCTAATCCGTAGGGCGCCGCTCGCCTGCGCCCTGTCAGTCTGCGCCCTCGACCTCGACCGCGCATTTCCACTGTTCGTAGTCTACAAAGACGCCGTTCTCGATGACAAAAAAACCTGGCAATGTAATCGTGGAGAATTTCGGGCCTGGCTTGATTTTAAGGCGGTAGATCGCGAGATCATGGTCCTGCTTCCCTGTGTAGCCAACGCGCTGGGCAGTGCCACAAATATGATCTGGCCCGCCTTTCATAGTAACGGGTACTCGCGATAAGGAATGCCGGACCGTGAGATGGTGGATCAAGATCGCCGGCGCATAGTGCCGTCGTTCGTGCTGTGCTTCCAGTGACTGTTCCATAGCTGGTTCCCTTTTCCCCATTGCTACGAGGCATACTAAAAAACATGGAATATGTGGGAATTTCTTGGGAATAAATCCATCTCTAATAATGCACGTAGCAGAGTCATGTGAAGTTGTGTGTGCCAACATCTGATTCTGTAGATATAAAGAGATGCATCTTGTAAATTGACTGGGTAACCTGAGCTGGAAATATAGGATATTTATCACCCCTCTTTTCTGATTTTGGGTTATACTTGTACGTATCTGTTACAATAGAACTCATATTTTGACTGCGCAGCCTATCCTCTGCGATAGCAGATCAAAACATACGAAGGAATCTATAAGCTATGCCAGTCTCAGTAGAAATCCCGCCGACGCCCCCACAGGAAACGCTAGAGCTTTCCAGCTTTCGGCGCGTGCTCCGCAACCGCAACTTTTTGCTGCTCTGGTTAGCTCAACTGATTTCGCTGATTGTCTTCAATGCCGCGAACTTCGGCCTGATTGTGCTGGTCAATAATACAACGCATTCAGTGCTGATGGCCGGCCTGGCGATTATCGCCTTCACCTTGCCGGCTGTGCCATTCAGCGCGCTGGCTGGCGTGTTTGTTGATCGCCTGGATAAGCGGAAGGTGTTGTGGGTCAGCAATGTTCTGCGTATGTTGCTGATGCTGTTGCTGGTGATTTCCTTGCAATATGATCGCACGAATCTATGGCCGCTCTTCGCGCTGACGTTTCTGATCTCCCTGGTAGGACAATTTTTTATGCCTGCCGAGGGCGCCGCCATCCCCCTGCTGGTGGGGAAGCGCGAGCTGGTTCCGGCGCTCTCGCTCTTCAATATCACGCTGACTATCTCACAGGCTATCGGTTTTCTCCTGCTGGGGCGCATTGTGGCGACCATCTTCCCGCCCTTTATACTGGCCCTGGGTCCACTGGTGCTGCATGTGCAATCCATCGATATGCTGTTCGTTATCGCGGCCGTCTTCTACCTGGTCTGTGTCGGACTCATCCTGGGAATTCCGGCGCAGGCCTTCCATGAGACGCATATCCATGAACGCGCTGAGCAGACCAGGAAGCGGCTGCGCGAGTCGATTGGACCAGTGTGGCGCGATATTATGGTTGGCTGGCGTGTGATCCGTAAGGATCGCCTGCTCTTCTTCGCAGTCATTCAGCTTTCTGTCGTGGGCGACATTATGCTGCTGATAGGCGAACTGGCCGGTCCTTTTGTGCAGCAGATCATGCGCCGCCCGGCCGAGGATATGTCGATTGTGCTGGCGCCCGCGGCCATTGGCCTTGTCGGTATGTCGGTGTTGATGCCGCGCATTAGCGAACGCGTAGAGAAGGTCCGTCTAACGGTTATCGCCTGGCTGATCCTGGCGCTTGGACTGCTGCTACTGCTCTTGTGCCAGGGTCTCGCGCTCCAGCTCGACCCGGTACATGGTGGGCAGTCGTCTCTCCTGTTGTGGTCAACGGTCATCTTGCTGCTGCTGCTGGGCGCCGCCATGGCCGGTGTCAACATCCCCACGCAGACGCTGATGCAGTCGCGTACGCCTGAGGCGGCGCGCGGCCGCGTCTTCTCGCTCCAGTTTATGCTCTATAACACCGGCTCAATCCCGATCCTGCTCTTCGCCGGCATCGCCGCCCAGTTCATCGGCCTCACGCAGTTTATCGTCGTAGCCTCCATCTCCATGCTGCTCTTCTGCTGGTGGAGCTCTCGCTACGCCAGAGGCGGCGAGCCTCCCCCCTCCATACCTCATACCCCATAATCCCTACCCTATAACGTATAACCCATATCAGGCACCACGGCTGGCCTTGCCGGTCATTTCGTGTTACCAAGCGTCGTCGTTCGTAGCGCGTGGCTTGCCTCGCCGTCCTGGCCGTGACGGGGACGGCGAGGCAAGCCACGCGCTAC
>JBDTHH010000235.1:0-5408 GCA_039937055.1 Ktedonobacteraceae bacterium
TCGTGTAGGGGCGCCGCTGGCCTGCGTCCCGTGACCTGACTCCCCTATTTTGTATCAACGAATGCCTTGCCTGCATCCTGCATGTTTCATTTATGGCTATGGCTGCGGCAAGAAGTTCTGCGCGCTATACGATCCACCCAGCACGTCGGTGGAGGAGGCGCCCATCCAGCGATCCAGGACGGTGGCGTAGACCGCGCGGAAGTCGGTGGTATACTTCAGGTTGCCGTTGGTGTCCAGGCTGCTCAGATCGGGTGGCTCGCCGAAGATGCCCCGATTGACGGCCTTGCCCAGCACAAAGAGTGGGGCCGCGGTACCGTGATCGGTGCCCAGGCTCCCGTTCTCCTCGACGCGGCGCCCGAATTCCGACCAGGTCATGATGACTACGTTGTCGGCCTTGCTATGTTGTTGCAGGTCGTTGTAGAAGGCGGAGAGGCCGTCCGCCAGCGTCTTCATGAGCAGGGCATGCGTGGCCTGCTGGTTCGCGTGCGTATCGAAGCCACCGAGCGTCACATAGCCTACACGCAGGCCCAGACCCTGTACAATGGCCTCGGCCAGCACCTTGAGTCCCTGCGCGAACGGCCCCACTGGATAGGTGACCGCCGGCTTATACTGTGCGTCCGCCTGGTGCAACTGGCGCGAGCCTTCTTGCGCGTTCGTGGCCGTCATATCCAGCAGGGCCGCGTACGGTGATGTACTGGGATACGAGTTATACAGTTTCATTAGCGCCTGGAGACGCGCGTTGCCGCCATCGCTATCCGCCGGGTCAGGATAGACCCGGTAGGATTGCAGGTTCCCAACGGTGGGCACGGAGGTGGTGATCGACGAGAGGGCCTGCGCCGTCTGCACGCCGATGTCAAGCGCCTTAAACGGGTGCCCATCCTTGTCCACCAGACCGGCTACCAGTTTACCGAGCCAGCCCTCACTGCCATTGCCGCTGAGATCCAGCGTTTGCCAGATGTCCATGGCCTGGAAGTGCGAGAGGCTCTGGTTGGGGTAGCCAACCCCTTCCACAATGGCCATGTGTCCCTGATCCCAGATCTGCTTCAGTGGCTGCATGTTTGGATGCAGCCCCAATCGCGTGTCCAGGTGCAACACCTGGCTATCAGCCAGCCCCAGTGTGGGCCGCAGCTTGTGATAGCGCGAGTCGCTATACGGCACCACCGTGTTCAAGCCATCGTTCCCACCCGCCAATTGCACGACGATCAAGATGTTATTGTTCGCCGCCTGCGCGAAGCGCGACCCATCCAGCGCCTGCGCTCGCGCCGAGGTCACGCCCCGGCTGAAAATGCTGGGCATGACCATGCCCGCCGATACCACCATCAACCCATCTTTTATCATAGCTCTACGCGTAAGTTTCATAATAGCTCCCCCTTGATCATGTCATGTAGGGGCGCCGCTGGCCTGCGCCCCGGCGTGGCCCACACGGGCGCGGCAAGCCGGGCCCCTACGCGGATGTAGCCTCCGTCAATTCAACTGGTACTCCGGTGCTGCCATCAGCAGGTACAGCGTGCCCCGCGCACGATTGAGCGGGTAGCTCTTGCCGCCGCTGAGGGTGACCTGCCCTCCTCCCTGGCTGCTATCGCTGGTGGTGAAGTATGCCAGCAGTTGCGAGCGGTGCCCGGAGTCCAGCACACCATCCAGCAGGAACGAGGCGAAGTAATCGACAAAGCGTTCCGGCGAGTCAATCTGATTGGCGTTCACTACCGCCTGCAAATCGATGGGTTTGCTGTCCTTGCCATGGAACGTGCCTCGCACCAGCAGGAGATCGAGGTAGTTCAGGCGCGACATCCAGGTGCCGCTGTTCAGCCAGAGCGCGCTCACCTTGTCGCCCGGCCAGCCGGCGACATTGGGCGGATCGAAGATGGTCTGCCCCAGCAAGGTCACAAGGGGAGGCCAGCCTGTGCCATCGTTCTGAATGTTCAGCGCTCGGTACGCTCCTACCGCGAACTCGACAGGCGACTTGACGCGGCCGCGATAGGCCTTCGTCGAGGAGAACTGCGGGGAGAGTAGCAGCGTGCGCATCACCGCGCTCATGTTGTGACCGCTCTGCACATAGCTATCTACCAGCGGCTTCAGATCGTCAGTGCTCGGATTCTCATATACGAAGAAGCTGAAGAGCTTGCGGCAGAGGAACCAGGGTGTGGCGGGATGGTTCGTGAGGATGTGGATCACATCCTTGTAATCGAGGTTCCCCGTTTGCCCCAGGTAGCGCTTGGTCAGGTTGCTGTGGTTCTGCGGCGTGTAATAGGACTCCAGGCCCCGCACATGCCAGCCAGTGAGCGCCGCCGCCCCCTCGGCTACGTCTTGCTGGGTGTAATGACCAAGTCCCAGCGTGAACAATTCCATCAGCTCGCGCGCGTAGTTCTCATTGGGCGCGCGGCCGGTGCTTTTCGTCAGGTCCAGGTAGAAGAGCATCGCCGGGTCGCTGGTGATACCGAGCAGGATATTGTCAAAGGTGTCGAAGGCATGATTGCGCAAAAACTGGTTCTGGATGATCATGCGCTGGTAGCCCTTGGCGCCTCCCACCTTGCGAAAGCTGCTGGTGAGGACGCCATGCCAGAAGAGCGTCATCTTCTCCAGCAATGGTCGTTTGGTTCCTGCCATGCGCAGCAGCCACCAGCGCTGCTGGTCTACCGGCTTATTGAGGTCCAGGTTCAGCCCCCGCAAGCGCTGTTCCAGGTCGTCATCCGACACCTGCTGGTAGTTGAGCAGTCGATCAACCGCGCCGCTGAAACCCAGGCCGCGGTACATTGTCAACTCGTCGGGGGTGGCGCCAAAGCCGGCACGCCGCAGCAGGTGCCCGGTCTGAGTGCTGTCAGCCATAGGACCATGCAGGACGCCATGCGCCCACAACTGCTCCAGGGCAAGCCCCCCGGCCACACCAGCTATCCCCAGCGCGCTCAGCCCGCCGATGAGCTTGCGACGCGAGACGTGTCGCTTTGTGGCTACACCTGTGCCCTGACTGGATGCAGGAGGCGCAGCTAGCCCAGGGAAGGTGCCCCCCGCCTGGTTCCCCTGCTGTAAAGGCAGCGTAGGCTGGCTCGTGGCTTCAGGCAACGCTGGCTGCCCCAGCGGCCGGGGCTGTGTTGGTCCATTATACATATCTTGATCCGGTTCTATGCTCATGTCTTCACCTCCTGGCTCTATCCCTTGTAAGGCTGTGATACTTAGCAGGCCAATTGCATATATCTATATATCGCAAAATTTGTGCCCAATTCCCTGGCTCAATCGTCATAACCCATAGGTCCGTCTTGAGAAGTTCGCTGAGTAGACAACTTTATTACTCTCTATATTACCAGAGAAAACTCAAGAAACTCTCAAGGCGAAATCCATGTTTCCTAAACTTGCTGTGTACGTATAGCCCGGCGTCCCACCCATGTGAGATGCTGGATTATTTAAATGTAGATCGGGACTATGCAAATCAAAACGGATAGCATACAGTTAGAGCGTAAACTACCACCGGTGCAGCGCCGCAGCCCCCTTCCCTTGAGCATCCTATCCGCGATGGTGGCTGCTTTTGTCATTCTCGATGCGATACTGCCTTTACGCGGCCTGTGGCTGAGCGATGCGCTGCTGACCCGGCTTGGTACATGGGTGCTCTGGCCTACGTTCGCGCTCTTTCCGGGCTGGCAGGTCTCGCCATCGCTGATCCCCGATCATCTCAACACAGCAGGGGCGCCGTCGGCCCTCTTGAGCAGGTTGGAGTCGCCTCTACTCCTGGCGGCTTTTCTGCTCGTCTTTGTATTTTACCTGATCGGACTGCGTTGCCTTCCCAAACATATCACGCGGCGCTATATCCTTGGCTCGACGCTCCTGCTTGGCGGACTTTGCCTGCTTGTGCCTGTTGCTAGCTCGCCTGATGTGTTCTCCTATATCGCCTATGCGCGCATGGGGGTGCTCTATCATCTCAATCCGTTGACCACGGTGCCGAGCATGTTGCGGCACGATGCCGTCTACCAGTACCTGTACTGGATCGATCAGCCCTCGGCGTATGGGCCTATCTGGGTGGGGATCAGCTCCCTGCTGCAATGGGTTGCGCTCATCTTTGGCCCCGCAAACCTCCTGGCGCCCCTGCTGGCATTCCGGCTGCTTGGACTGGCAACACATCTGGGCTCTACCGCGCTCATCTGGTCAATCGGCGGCTCCCTGCAACGCGCCAAAGGCTACATCTCGCCGGAGCTGCGCCTGCGCTCTACGCTGGCCTTTGCCTGGAACCCGCTGCTGCTCGTCGAGGCATGTGTGAATGCCCATAACGATAGCTCTCTGCTCTTCCTGATCCTGCTGGCTATCTGGTTCCTGGTGCGCGGGAGAACTATGCAGCACAGCTACCTCTTCGCCGCCCTGGTGCTCGCGCTGGCTACATGTCTCAAGCCCAATGCTGCCCTGCTCTTCCCCGGCCTGCTGCTCTTCCTGTGGACTCAGCCCCAGCGCGTCAAGCACAGCGCGCTCACTATCGCCGTTTACTGTGGCACTATCCTGCTGCTCTATGCGCCCTTCTGGCAGGGGGGCGCCATTTTGAACGTACTGCATATCAACCCGTCTACCTATCGTAATATCAACACTCTCGCGGAGTTCGCGGGCCAGTTTTACAACGCGATTGCCAGTAACCTGGGCTTTCCCCTGGCCGCCTCCATTGGCTCGCGCGCTGAACGCTTTACGCATACTCTGAGTACCGGCATCTTTGTGATCATCTATGGCTGGCTCTGCTGGCGGGCTTTTCGCAATCCTGAGCGCATCAACACCCCGGCACGCCTCCTGCGCTGGTTGGCCGTGGTCTGGCTGCTCTATTGCGCCATCGGCTCGCCGTGGTTCTGGCCCTGGTACCTGGTGACCTTCTTCGGCCTGTACGCGCTTATTGAGGCCACTGGAGAACACACACGCTTGCTCCCAGGCATCTTCGGCCAGCCCGCTGCTATCCGCTTGCTCGCCTTTAGCATGCTGGCAATCTACTGCTTCTTCACCTGGGGTATACACGCCAGCTTTGTCCCCGGCCTGCCCGGCTTCCAGTGGACCTATCTCCGTGGTCCCTGGGCCTGGCTTCTCCCCCTGTTCGTATGCGGCTGCATACGCCCCATCAGCGCCTATGGAACACGCTTGCTCGCATCCATCAGCGCACGCCAGGGTGCCAGATGACATGATACCCGGTCATCGGCTGATAGCGTTCGATGAGTTCAGCCAACGCCTGCTTATTGCCGGAACGGGCCAGCATGACGAGTTCTCCATCTCCTGATCGTTGCATGCCACCTCCTTGGGTTTGACTTTCTCTAGAGTAGAGTAAAACAATGCGGAAAAGGTTGTTTTTTTCATTTATATGGATCAGACCTCAAAGAACGCTGAAAAAGGACGTTTCAGGAACGGTCCATACTCTATACTCCATAAAGAGGAACAAATAACATCGTTCTTCTGGC
>JBDTHH010000236.1:0-5721 GCA_039937055.1 Ktedonobacteraceae bacterium
ATGGCGTTTCAACCCCAAACGGGCTTCCCAGGCCATTTAGCCCTCGATACCTATCAACGTCCGCTTAAGGTAATCATTGTTTCAACCCCAAACGGGCTTCCCAGGCCATTTAGCCTTTGATAAAACAGTTAGTTTCAAGGGGTTAAAGAAAGGTTTCAACCCCAAACGGGCTTCCCAGGCCATTTAGCCGAGAATGTTCGCCGTTTTACTCATCCTTCACTTGGGCCGTTTCAACCCCAAACGGGCTTCCCAGGCCATTTAGCCTGGACCAAGAGGGCGGCCTTCCGTTCTGCGGCGGCTTGTTTCAACCCCAAACGGGCTTCCCAGGCCATTTAGCCTGCGACCCTTTTAGTATAGCATGGGAAGCCGTTTGAGACAAGGGTTTGCGCGGGTCTCTTTTTTGGAACGATTTCTGAGGGGTGAGGCGCGGGTTGAGAAAGGCGAAAATCGCAGCAGGCCGCTTGTAGAGAGACGCGCGGGTCCCTGCTCAGAGACCTCGTCACTGCGACCCGCGCACATGGTTGTCCTTAGACGATAAACACGACGTCTTCAGCAGGCGGAGGCCCACCTATGGTTTCTACCTTGCTCACACAGCTTGCACAGAGTACATAGAACCGCACGCTATCCTCTGCCGCTACCAGATGCTGCTCCAACTTTGCGTGCAAGAGTACCAGATCCCTTCTGCTCAAGAAGCACTCGAATAATGAATATTGTGTCCACTTGCCGTATCCCAACAGGATCTTATGGACTTTTGTGCGCCTTTTGTCTTCAGGAATATCGTACGCAATGACATAGCATGTGGTCTGGGTGTTGATCTTGCTGGTCCTTCTCATCACTTCCTTACCTGACTACCAAGGGCGGGTACTCCTCAATTTCCCCGGTGAGCACTTTGGCGAGCAGTCGTGCCTGCAATTCGAGACAACGCCGATAGCTGGTCTTATACCCAAAAAGGGGATGCTGTATCTCTTCGTTGAGTCTCTCTTCAAATTTCGTAAAGAAAACGGTGCGTTTTGCGTCTTTGAGCCGATACGCTCCCAGTTCTCCCACAAAATCAGCGGGAGTCAGCATACGATGATTCACGATATCCACCACAATCGAATCCACGATGATGGGCCGAAATTCTTCGACCAGATCAAGCGCTAACGCTGGCCTGCCATAGAAAGAACTATGCAGATACCCGACGAAATGGTCAAAACCGACCAGTTGCACGGCGCTGGCAACTTTGGTGGTCAGCAGCGAGTATCCAAAGCTGAGGAGCGCATTCACCGGATCGGTTGGGGGGCGCTTCGCGCGTCCTGGGAAGGGCCACTGCCTGGAATCGCTGAGCAGTTTGCCGAAGCAGCGAAAGTAAGCCGCGCTGCCTGCTCCTTCCATGCCAAGAATAGTCTCCAGAACGGTGCCTCCGACGCGATGATCTCCGGTGGCTAACGGCCTGGCCCCAGGAGATTGACGCATTGGTAGCGTTGCCAGAGCACTGATCAGATCAGTCATCTGCCTGATCGCCTGACTCACCTCAGCATCCTGGTGTGCGCGATTGAAGCGTTGTAACCGCTGGCGCTGATTGGAGAGTTTGCCAATCACGAAGCGTCGCGCCAAGTCGCAGCGTTTTCCCATATCCTGATGCGCTCGGTACTGCGCCAGACGCAGCATCGCGTTCTTGGAAAATGGGGGAGACAATCTTCCCTTGAACTGCCCATAGCGCCCTAAAAAGGTGATTTCGATGTCGCGTTCCAGCAGCAGGTGGATCGCTGAGGCCGTTAATGTGACCTCGCCCAGCACCACGACCTCGTCTATTTTGATCAGCGGGATGCGCTCCTTGCGCGCAGGCGAGGACGCTGTTCCATTGTCCCCTCGCCTCTCAGGAATCTGCACCAGCAGCGAGTCTTCGCCCTCACGACGCACGAGGGCATAGTCTTCCGTGAGAGAGAGTGTTGGCATATCAGTGCTCCTTCTTCGAGTGCAACAGGCGGACTTCCTCCGGCAGGCACAGCGGCAACAGGCTGCAATTGGGACAGCGAGCGGCCAGTGCGCCGGAGAGCGGTGGCGGCACCGTTTCACGCGCCGCGACCTGCAACGCCTGGGCGATGGCGGCCTTCGTCCTGGCTCGCAACTGCGGTGTGAAAGGCACCTGGACCCGCCGTCGTGACCCAAGGTAGGAGATGTACCCATGAGGAATGAGCGCCGTCCCCGGCTGCCGTTCTTCCAGGCACAGCGCCTGGGCGCAGAGCTGGATATGATCGTTGAGCCACTGACCCTGCTGCCCATGCTTGTATTCCACCGGCACCAGCACCCCTCCTCTCTCCTCGATGACATCGGCAAAGCCGCTCAGGTGGAGGGCTTCACTGGAGAGGTAGAGCCGCGTGGTCTCGATCTCCCCTTCGCCTGTCGTGTGTGTCCCAGCCTGGTGGACGCGCTGGTGAGCCAGCGTGCCTTCCAGCACGAACTCGTTGACCAGCGTCTCCCCCTGCACGAACTGGTAGTAAAACTTGCGCGGACAATACTCCAGCGCATTGAGCGAGGAGATCGGGAGCATCTCCACGCTCGCTTCATCAAACATGCTCATGGTCCTTTCCTGTTCTTCGCTTGCGGGACGGTCGTTTGCTGGTACGTGCGCAGTTCGGCCCCTTCGGGAGCGACAAAGACCCGCCCCCGCTTCTCCACACGAGGCCAGTAGCGATTGAGCAGCCAGTCTCGTGCTTTGTTGGGATGACGTTTGCTGGCCCACTTCATGAGCAATTGCTCCACCAGGTCGTCATAGCGGCTCATATGTGCTGTCGAGACGAACTCACGGTAATACGCCGCCCATCCGCCAATGAGCGGATTGAGGTCGCGAATGACCTGGGCCTGCGGAGCCGAGTGCAGCGTGAGCAGCCGCTGGCCGATGACCGCCAGGTGCCGTTTGCTGGCGTCTTCACTGGGAGTGATGACCGTCGTGAACCCCGGCGCTGGCTTCTCTGGCGCAACCACGTGCAGGACGTTCCAGGCGGGCGACCTGCTGACCGTCCGGGAGGGAGGTGATGTCTCGGCCGGGTATTGGCGAATGGTGAAGCTTAAGAAATCCAAGCCGGCCTGCCCCTGGAACGGTGTCAGGGTATGCGTGATGCGTGTCTTGGGCGCGTTGAGCTGTAAGCCCATCTTGCCGAGCCACTGCCTGACACGTCGCGCCGCCTGTTGCAGTTCGTGCAGGTCGGAGTGCAGAATCACGAAGTCGTCGCCATAGCGCACCAGCACGGGCTGTTCCAGGCTGCGAACTGGCGCGGTGCCGCCTCTGACCACCGCTTCCATGCCATGCAGCGCGACATTCATAAGCAGCGGGGAGAGCACCCCTCCCTGGGCGAACCCCTCGTGCGTTGGCAGGTAGGTGCCGCCATCCATTACGCCCGCAGTCAGCCAGCCGGTGATGGCCTGCCTGAGCGCGGGAAAGGTCTGGAGCTTGTCCAGGACGGCCGCCTGGTTGACATGCTCAAAGGCCGCCTCGATATCGGCGTCGAACACGAACATCGGCTGGCGTTCAATCGCGCGCAGGATGGCCCTGATCGCATCCTGCGTGCCACGCTCAGGTCGAAAGCCGTAACTATGCGGCTCAAAGCGCGCCTCCCATTCCGGTTCCAGCGCCAGTTTCACCAGCGCCTGCTTGCACCGGTCGATCATCGGCAGGATGGCAAGCGGACGCCGTTCGAGCGTGCCTGGCTTGGGAACCCACACGCGCCGTACCGGCAGGGGGGACTGCGTGTGCCAGTATGCCGGGTGAATGCTGGCTGCCATGGTCAGGCGCTCCCTGGGGCTGAGTGATTTGACGCCATCGACTCCGGCGGTATCTTTGCCCTGGTTCTCCTGGGTTACCCGGCGCACCGCCAGCAGGCGCGCGGCCTCCGATGCCAGCAGGCGCTGCTGCGCGGCATGCATTGCCGGCGTGTCACCCCGCTGCGAGGCCTGAAAGATGGACGTTTGCAGGCGCGCCACTTGCTGCTCCAATGCGCGCCAGGGGACGCTGTCCCCTGGCTGGTTCGCGGGAGTAGGTGCCTGGGGGCGGCGCTGGTTCCCAGGTGTTTTCCACTCGTTCATCTGATGTGTTTGACTCACTTTCCATACAGATGAGATGCTGCGAGGTAGCGATCAGATGTGACAGAGAAAACAGGCCATATTCCTGTGTTGCACACTCTCTCGATCCTCGTAGATACTCATAGAGCCGTTGTTTTCATACACCAGGACCGGCACATGTCTGCTCGTACCGGTATACTGGTTGATCAACATATCGACCGCCATCGTCGCGACAACGGTGTTCAGCGTCTTGACCGCCGGCTCTTTGATCTCCTTCCCCCTGACGTATCCCCTCTTGACCAATGCGTCGCGTATCGTGGTATCGGGATGCCTCTCGCTGGCAACCGTAATCGGATTGATCCGCTGGAGGCATTGTAAACACAGAGCGTCCCCCACCCTGGCTGTAATCACCTCGCCACTCATGTCCTCACAGATGTCGTCTTTCACGGTAATATTGACCCCCAAAGACAGCAGCGGCACAAAGTACTGCACTGATAGCTCCTGCACTTTGAGCCTGCTGGCATGCGTATCGGTCGCCACGATCATCCAATCGGAGAGCGCCAGCACGCTTTCCACCTCCTTGTCGTACACATCATTTTTGTGAGCCAGCACCCGCGCTTTGGGATTGATGTTAGTGAGATGTCTCTTCACCACATCGGCTTTCGCGCGCTTCTGTTGCGCATCCTCATAGTAGGCTCCCACCACACGGTTCAGGTTCGAGAGGTCCAGGACATCGGGATCGATCAGATGGATCTCGTGAAACCCCATATGGATGAGGTGCTCTGCAACCACTGACCCTAACCCACCCACTCCGACGATGGAGATGACCTGCTCGTGCATAATGGTGCGCATCACGTCCAACCCCAGCGCTAAGGCACTTCGATGGAAAAACCCCTCTTCGCCTGTCAACAGCATTGTTTCATCGCGGTCAGCGCCGTGCTCATGGAAGTCTGCACTGGCGATGTTCTCCGGACTCGTTTGCGTCTTGAGCAGCGCCTTTCGCGCGACGGGAGAGCCGCTCTTGCGTGTCCAGACGCGTGCTGAGTAGCTGCTTTGCGAGAAAACAATGCTCGCGTAGTGCAGGCCCGCAAACGTGGTGCTCAGAAACCGGAAGAACGTTCTTTCGTCCCCATCATCGGTTGCCGAGAACGCGACGCTCGCCCGAGAAAACGGATGGGTATGGACATCGATCATGGTGTCGACATCGTACCTGCTGGTCAGTTCAACTAAGGCTTTGTGGATGAAGTCTTTTTTGATCTGTAAGAAGGCCACGCTCTGATGCTGGTAGTCTGATCGCGCAGGGAACAGGATATCGACGACGGTGATAATCGTGTAGCCATTGATCTGCCGGGTCTTGCCAAGCAGAACCGCAAACTGTTCTCGTGAAAGATCTTCCAGGAGCCTTGCCCTCAAGCAGGCAAGAGCACCGTGTTGAAACTTGATGAGGTAGCGTGTACGAGTACTCACTGTTTGTTCCTTTCGTTCGTTATATGCCAATCGCGCTCTGGTCACGTGACAGAGCTGATCCGCTGTAACATGCCAATCGCTCTCCGGTCACATGACAGGGCTGATCCGCGTAGGGACCCGGCTTGCCGCATCCGTGTCGGCCGATGCGGGCGAGATCGCGTCAGGTCACAGGGCGCAGGGCCACGGGTGCGGCTTGATGGTACCGGGGATGCC
>JBDTHH010000237.1:0-6487 GCA_039937055.1 Ktedonobacteraceae bacterium
GGCATTGACATGGTTTCCTGCAACCGGCACCTGCGCGATATATTAGGCCTCAAAGGCTACGAGGTCCACTACACTGAGTTCAATGGAGGACACGATCACCTGTGCTGGCGCGGGTCGTTAGCGGATGGCTTGTTGACGCTGACAAGCAAGAGACGAGATGGCTAAACTCGCTGTGAGAACTGCCCCTTGTGCATACGTACATATTAGCAGGGAAAATAGAGGAACGTGCATGTAACAAACTCATAGCCACCAGCTATGGGTCCCCATATGGAGTGCCGCCCAATCACAGTGTGAGATAGTTCATGGATGCCATCCAGTTCGGTCAATGGATCAGCAAGCACCGGCGTATGTGTGGCTGGAACAGCCAGCGTGCGCTGATTGCTACTGTGCGCCGCGATCCCAAGATCAGCAAGATGGGGATCTCCGAAGATTTCCTGGCGCGCCTGGAGGCGGGCCATCTCCAGCACCCATTTCGCGGCACCACCCGCCAGCGCGTCATCGCCCTGGCATATCTGCTGTGCAAGACCCCACGCGACGTACAGGCATACCAGCGCGCGGCGGAACTCAACGACCTCAACGCCGAAGAGACCGAGCGATTTGCCTACCTGACTGAGATCCTGGGGGCCAGGCCGTCGCCTGTCGCCATGCTCCTGCCGCCGCGTCCCACGCGGCTGATCGGGCGCGCGGCCGTGCTACAGGATGTCATGCGCGTGCTGCGCGAAGGCGAGCCCGGCATCTACGCGCTGACCGGCATGCCCGGCGTGGGGAAGAGCGCGCTGGCCGCTGAGGTTGTGCATCTGCTCTCCACCGAAAGCAACAGGTACCGGCGCGTCTTTCCCCATGGCATTATCACGCTGAGCGGCAAAGGCTGTACCGGCACCACAGGCCTGATCACCTTCCTCAACAAGGTAGCGGATATCCTGGGATCGCCGGCGCGCAGGAGTCCCGATGGCCAGGCAGATGGCCAGATCCATGTTATCCCTGGCCTGACAGACACAACTGCCCTCAACACGGCGCTTGATGCAAGCCTGGCAATTGACCGCACGCGCACCTTCCTGGCGGGCAAACGCGCGCTGCTGCTCCTTGATGACCTGGACCCACACTTTCCCCTACGCCTGGCCCTGGATGCATTACTGGTCCATGGCTATAGGAATGAGGAGGCGGATGCAACCTCTGAGAATTTCCTGACTGGCTGCACAATGCTCGTTACCAGCCGCAGCATGCCTTCGCCCGGCAATATGACATACCACCTGCACCTGGACCCGCTGGACAAGGAGGCCGCGCTCGAACTCTTTACCGCTCTGGTGAACCGCCCCCTCTCCAACGAGGAACTGGTCTCCGCGCGCCAGATCTGTGCAGCACTGGGCGAGCTGCCGCATGCTATCGAGCTTGCCGCCAGTGCAGTCAGGGTCGGTACCTCTTGCTCGTTACTGGCAACACAGCTTGCCGCGCAGCCGCTTGATCCTCTGCTGGACAGCGAAGGCGATTTATATACATGCCTGGAGCAGGCACATCATGCGCTCCCAGCGGATATGCGCGAACCGTTCATCAGGCTCGCCACCCTGGGAACGCAGCCGTTCAGTCTGGAACAGGCGGCGACCACGCAGGTTCCCCTGGGCGGCTGGACGCAGATTGAACTCAGCAATCAGCTTGTCTTTAATCTACCGCTACGCGGCCTCACGACCAGCAACACTCAGGACAACGCTCCATCCCAGCACGAGGCCCTGGTCGGCACCGCTACCATCCTGACCCACCTCGTGCGCCACTCATTAGTCGAGCTGCTGCCATATAACGCCCTCGCAACGCCTCCCGTCTCCCAGCAGATAACGGGAACTCGCTCCGCTGGACACTCCCAGTATCGCCTGCATCCCTTGCTGCACGCCTATGCCGATATGTGCCAGCGCAAGCAGCACGCGGATACCATCGCCTATGCCGAGCAATATCAAGAAGACATGCTGCACCTGGGGCAGCAGCGCGAACGACTGCTGACCACCCTGGCCCAGCTCTGGTACAACCGGCAGTATGACCAGGTTGTGCGCCTGGTGGGGTACCTCTTACAGTTCGTTGGACGGCTACGCAACCAGCAGGGCGAGCATATCTTACTGTGTGGCATACAGGCCAGCCAGCAGATCCATGACCGTTTTCATATGGCCCGCTTCTTGAACAGGCTGGGCAGGCTACGCATGCACCGGGGCGATTTCGACGGGGCGCGCCAGGCCTGGGAGACAAGCCTGGAAATAGCACAATCTATAGAGGCCAGCCGGTCATTTGACCACCGTGTGCAACTGTTGAAACCCTGGGTCAATCTCTCGCTGCTGGCAACTGAGATTGGGGATCACGCTGCCGCGCGGCACTATGCTCAGATCTATCTTGAGAAATGCCAGATGCTGGGCGATCTGAGCAGCATTATCGACGGTTTCCTGGAACTGGGGTGGGCCTCGCTCTACCATGGCGACCGGGCTACGGCGGAACAGGCTGTCAGGAATGCCGCAAATCTGTGCTCCGCCTATACCTCTACTACCACCTCCTCCTGTGCCAGATTGCTTGTGCTGGAGGTGCAATACCTGCTGGCTTATGTACAAAATGACTACAGGCAATCGCAGAAGTATCTTGAGGAGCTCGTGACTCTGGTGAATGAGGGATTCGACCCATACGGTATCGCAGCGCTGCTGCTCGACCAGGCAATGTTCGCGCAAACGCAGCAATTGCTGGACGAGGCGCGCGCGCTGGTGCTGCGCAGTATCAAGGCCACGGCGGAGATCGAGGCGCCGGTGTTGTATGCCCGCGCGCTGGCACTGCTACAACAATTGCCGGCCACGGCATCCTCGGTCGGGGGCGGTCGCTGAGAGGCTCCAACCTCTGGTGGTGCCCCCAAAGGCTCTGCCTCCCAGCAACCGACTCCGCTGCTAGCATACAGCAGGATACGAAATCGTGCCGCAGAAAAACCCATCCTGAGCGCGGAAATTGCGCGTTGTATTGCGACGGACTATTGCATAACATCAGGCAGGAAGCGCCTTGAGCATGGCAAGTTCAGCGCGGAACACATCAGCAACTCTATTTAGAAATATCGCGCATGCTCAACTGGATACGCCCGCGCCGGGCATCGACATTCACGACACGCACCTGCACCACCTGCCCAACGGCCACTACGGCCAGGGGGTCCTTCACAAAGCGGTCGGCCAGCTCCGAGACGTGGACCAGGCCATCCTGTTTGACGCCGATATCCACGAAGGCGCCAAAATCTACGACGTTCCGCACAGTCCCCTGTAGGATCATGCCTGCCGTCAGGTCCTCCATCTTCAACACATCATGACGCAGAAGGGGGGCAGGCAGGGCATCGCGGGGATCGAGGCCGGGCTTCTCCAGGTTCTCCAGGATGTCATTGAGTGTCGGCAGGCCAACACCAACCTTTTTGGCGAGGTCGCTCCAGGTCGCCTGCTCACCCCCGGTCGCGGCAGTATGCTTGTTACGTCCCAGACCGCTCTGGAGCTTGACCACCTGGCGAAACTGCGCGATGCGCTCCGCCGGTTTCAGCGCCTGGTTATCGCCGGCAGCGGGCAACAATTGGAGTAGCGCACGCACCGCGGCGTAGCTCTCCGGGTGAATGAAGGTGTTATCCAGCAATTCAACGCCGTTGGCAATCTTCAGGAAGCCCGCCGCCTGCACAAAGGTGGCCGGACCCAGGCCTGGCACCTTGTGCAGTTCTTCACGCGAGCGGAAGGGGCCATGCTCCTCGCGGTACTTGACGATGGCATTGGCGACGCGGGTATTGACGCCGGCAACGTGCTTGAGGAGCGCGGCCGAGGCGGAATTGACCTCCACGCCCGCGAAGTTCACGCAGGAGACAACAACGCGGTCCAGCATCGCCGCCAGTTCCTTCTGGTCCACATCGTGCTGGTACAGACCCACGCCAACGGCCTTGGGATCGATCTTGACCAGTTCGGCCAGGGGATCTTGCAGGCGGCGCGCAATCGAGATCGTGCCGCGCTGCGTGACATCGAGGGTGGGGAATTCTTGACGCGCCGCCTCGGAGGCCGAATAGATCGATGCGCCCGCCTCGTTGACCATCACATAGCCGATCTGCCCATGCGACCCCGGCTCCTGCTCGTGGACCCGAATAAGCTCGGCGACCATCTGCTCCGTCTCACGCGAGGCGGTGCCGTTCCCGATGGCGATCACGTCGATGCCATACTCGCCCAGCAACTTGCGCAGGGTCTGCCGGGCCTTCTCTGGCTGGAACAGGTAGATGGTATCGGATATGATGTACTTGCCGGTCTCGTCAACCACAGTGAGCTTACAGCCGGTGCGATGACCTGGGTCGATGCCAAGCACCTTGCGCCCGCGCAGGGGCGGCTGCAGGAGCAGGTTACGCAGATTGGTGGCAAAGATATTGATGGCGTGCTCTTCAGCCTGGCGCGTCAGCTCCACGCGCACCTCACGCTCCATGGCGGGGGCCAGCAGACGTTTATAGCCATCTTCCAGCGCCAGAGACAGGTGCTCGGCCAGGGGAGAGGTGGCTTTGACAGGATAGTGTGCGCCGATGGCGGGCTGGACCTGCTCATATGGCAAGACGGCGCCTACACGCAGGACCTCCTCGCGCTCGCCGCGATTCAGCGCCAGCACGCGGTGCGGCACGAGTCTGGTGATAGTCTCATCGAACTCATAGTACAACTGGTACACACCCTTGGGGTCCTTCTCCGCCAGCGTTTCAGGGTTCGCCAGGTGACTACTCACCGTCGCCTGCTTGAAGAAGGAGGCGCGCACAGTTCCGCGCACAGTGGCATCTTCGGCCATGGTCTCCGCCACGATGTCCCGCGCTCCCGCGTAGGCCTCCAGGCTGGTGTCAACCCCCTTCTCGGCGTTCAGGAAGGGTGCGGCCTGCTGCGCGAGGAAGGCGGCGGCATCGCCGGTAGACGCAATCTGCTGGATGATGATCTCCGCCAGAGGCGCCAGACCCTTCTCGCGCGCCACGCTGGCCCGTGTCTTGCGTTTGGGACGATAGGGGAGATACAGATCCTCTACCTCTTGCAGGGTGGTGGTGGCGGCCAGCGCGGCGGCCAGCTCCGGCGTCAATTTATCCTGCGCGCTGATCAGTCTGTGGACATCCGCCTTGCGCTCGTGCAGGGCACGCACGGACGCGGCACGATCGGCGATGGCCTGGATCTGTACCTCGTCCAGGCTGCCGGTCATCTCCTTGCGATAGCGCGCGATAAAGGGGATGGTGTTGCCATCATCGAGCAGGGCCAGGGTGCGCGCCACCTGGCCGCTCTCCAAGCGCAGCTCCGCGCTGAGCGTGCGCGCTAACGCCGCCACAGAAAGCGTCTCCGTGGCGCCTGTTTCTTGAGCAGTTTTTTCCTCGATTGTCAAAAACGTCGCCTACCTTCTAGCTACAGGTGCTTCCTTCGAAGCGGTCGCAGGGGACGCGATATCCCCCGCGAGACCACTCACCAGGGAAAATCGTATCACAACCGGTCAAGCTCATAGACGCCCCAACACGATCTTCTCCAGCAGGTCATCAGGTCCCGTCATCACCGGGCGGGAACGGAAGAGCAGGCGCAGGTAGTCAAGTTCCAGCGTCTCTGCCTTGCGACCCAGCCTGCGTGAGTAGTAGATGCGCAGGCCATCCTGTTCAAAGGAGGTATAGAGATCGGGGTCTTTCGGTATGCGTGTATCGACCGATACATCAAAGAAGGTGCCGCTTCAGCAGCGTACGGGATGCAGCGTGACGGTCAAGACGCGGCTCTGCACCTGCTGTAAATATGCTCTCAATTTCTCGGAGATCACTGCTTGCATTATGGATATCCTCTCTTCTTCTTATACCGTGCTTTGCCTACCAGGCCGCCGATCCACCCAAGCGCCACTGCCAGGATCAAGCCAACACCAAGGAAGGTCAGCACACCTGTGGAGGTCAGCGGAGGACCTGGCTGGGCCGTGAAGGGCAGCACAACGTGCAGGGCGTGATTGAACTCTTGATTGGGCTGCAGCGCGTTGAGACCTTTTTGCGTATCGGCCTGGATGCGCTGCGAAACGAGGATTACCAGGCCAAGCACGAGCACGATCCAGAAGATGAACGTGCTGGTAATGCCCGCCCAGAGGCCGGCCCATCCGCCGCGAAAAGAGCGACCGCCCCGGCGCGTCGTGCGGAATCCCGCCCAGAAGTAAGCCAGAAAGCCGATGAGCATCGCCACGTAGACATAGGCCGCGTTTTTCAGGAGCAGCAGCATGATCGCGGCCAGCGCGCCCTGCATCAGACCCCACAGGCAGCCCTGGCCAAATGGACTGGGGAGTGCCTGGGGAAACGGCGGCGCTACGCTAGCTTGTGGCACCATGCCATAGCTCGTCTGCATGGGAGGCGCAGGTAGATACGCCATATTCATAGGCACCTGATAAGGTGGCGGCACCGGGTACGGCGCGGGCGCATAGGCCCATGGAGCTGGCAATGGTTGCACGGGAGGCGGGGGACTGGCAGGGACACTGCGACCCCTGA
>JBDTHH010000238.1:0-11357 GCA_039937055.1 Ktedonobacteraceae bacterium
CTGACTGGCGAGGCAAGCCACGCCCTACGGATATACCGCTCGGTTTCTGTTAGCGCTACTTTATGAGAGCAACTTCGCAATCGTCACGGCCTCGTCCTCACTCAAGCTGCCAGTGATGCGCAGGCCCACGCCGTTCTCCGTCCAGGCGAGAATGGGGGCGCCACCGGCGGTCGAGAAGGTGGCGGTTGTGCCGCGCAGGCTGAGCTGCTGGCCGGAGGCGGGCACGTTCGCCAGGGACCTGGCTTCGATGAGCGAGAAGCTCTTGCCGCCTCTGGTGTAATTGAGCGTGAAGACCAGGTTGCCGGAGGCACCGAGGACGTTCACATTCACCAATTGATAGGCCGTCTGAGAAGATGGGATACTCAGCAGGTGATAGCCGGCCTGCTGCTGCGCCTGCGCCAGGGTTGTGGCGCCGGTATCAGATGTTGGGCTGGCCTGCACCAGGGGGCGGACCTTTGCGCCGGGGGGCACGACGAAGGTGAAGGTGCCAACAGGGACGGGCTGATTCAGGATGAGCTGCGGGATATCGAGCTGTACCTGGGCGAATCCTTGCAGTCCCAGGTTCACCAGCACAGGCAACGAGGTAGCTTTATCGATAAAGATATCGCCATCGTAGTTGAGGTTGTTCAGCCCGCTGCCGCCAGCTACAGGCGCCGCGCTCCGCGTTCCGGGCACAACATGCACATCGTAGGCGCTATGTCCGTGCGCGCTGGCGCTACTGGAGACCAGCGTGGCCTTGCTGTTGGTGAAGATCGTCTGCACCAGGTTCAGGACAAGCTGGCTCTGCCCGCCACCACCGCCGAAAAGCCCACCGCTGCCGGGCGACCCACTGGCAGCAACCGGCCCATTGTAGGCTACGTTCTTGACAGGATCGTAGACCCACACCTGTTTCCCATCGCTCACCGTCACCGAGCCTGTGGGATACTGCGCAATCGTAGAGTCGAGCACGACAGTGCGGTTTTTATTGGGCGCCGCGTTCCATATTTCGGTCTTGACGCGCCCCTTAAAGCTGGCGCCACTGAGGCTGATATCGAAGATGGCATGCAGGGTACTGGCCGTCCCCAGGGTATGCGCCACCTGCGCCAGCAATTGCTGGCCGGGGTCGGGTGTGGGCGACGGCGTAGGCGTCGCCTTGACGACAGCAGCGGGTGAGCCACCGCACGCTGCAAGCAACAGCAGCGCCAGGAGGATGACAACATAGGCGCTCGCCCGCCGGAGATAGGTAAACATTGGTGCCTCTCTATAGCAAACCATTATCGACTGCATACATGGATGATTTTCTAAACGCAGTATCTCGCATAGGGATATTCTACGATGGAAGAGTGAGGCACGCAAGGCATGAGAGAGGACGTAGAGATGGAGGGACATCCCTTGTGAGTACACTGCCTGGCCAGGCAGTGTACTCACAAGGGATGTCCCTCCATCTATTGCGCCGTCACATAAAATGCGGCGCGCGCGGGCGGAGTGCCAGGACGCGAGATAAGCACCTGCACCTTCCAGAAGCCGCTCATAGAGAACTGCACGCTGGCACGATAGATGCCTTTGCCCTGGTCAGGAGCGGGTGCGCGCTCTGTACCCATATCCATCGTCTCCATGTTGCTCTCAAGCACAACAGTAGCGCCGGTCACCGGCTGCTGCGAAGCGCTGAACAGCACCTGCACCGAGAGCGTGGCGGGCTGCGTGATGAAGGGCGGGTTAGGATTAACCTGCAAGGTAACACTGTAGGGGCCAACCTGCGCGCTCTGCATCTGCGCAGTGGCGCGATGAGGCACGATATTAGCAACGATGGTACCGAGCCAGGTCATAAGAATGAGAAAGCTGATCCCCAGGGCGACTGCGAGCAGGCCGCGCCTCATTTGGAGTTTGCTGGTACTCTGACGTATATCTTGCCATCCTCTACTTTCGTATCGACGCGTGGCAGTGCGTTGAGATAGCGCACCGGGGCCAACCCCGTATCTACTTTACCATATTCGGTAAAGACCCCACCATGACAGGGACAGTGAAACTTGCGGTCGGATTCCTGCCACTGCACGATGCAGCCCATGTGCGTGCAGGCCGCGGAAAACGCGATCACCTTCCCGCTATCCGGGTCAGACGCACCGTCGTCTCCACTATTATAGATGATATAGCCCACGAGCGCAGGCGTCTTAAAGGGAAACGCGTGAGTCCCAAGCTGCTCAAGCGTGGCTACGAAGTGCCACTCGCTGGGAATATCGGCGCCAACCAGCGGGATAGAAGGTGTGGGATAGAGACCGGGAGTAGGCGTAGTGGATGCAATAGGGACAACCGTATGTGCTGATTTATCAACGACGCGCTCAATGCCAGCACCGAGGGCCAGCGAGGCCGCAACGGCGGCTCCCCCGGTCAGCAATGAGCGCCGCGAGACCGGAGGCTTCTTGCGAGCTGGGCGTTGTGTGCTATCAGGACGTGTTGTCTCTGCCGGCTCCGGCTGCCCCTGTGCAGGAGAGGTGTGGCGCGCCTGTAGCTCCTGCTCAAGCTGCGCATGCAGCCTTGCCACGAACTCAGGCCGGGGTTCGGCAGCGTCGGGAGATGCCGAGCGAAAGAGTGCAGCCATGCGATAGATGCGCGCCTGCTCGGCGGTTAACCCGGCAGGAGGATGAGCTACGCGGCCGGCCTGTAGCTCCCCGATGTAGCGCTCCAATTCTAGATAGTCCTCAAAACGTTCCTGATCTTCCCCTGGCATGGTCCTCTGTCTCCGTTACCCCGTAACAACCTGTTCGATACTGGCAGCTCGCTTAAGGGCGCGAAACTGCAACACTTTTACATTCGCCTCCGTCAATCCCATTCTCACAGCCGTCTCTCTGATCGAGAAATTGAGCAGGAAGCGACATTCTAACACCTCTCGATAATGTGCTGGCAGCGCCTGCAGAATGCGCTGGATGCGTTCAGCCGACCTGTCGTCACACGGGAGCGCGGACTCCTCTTCAGCGGGGCCTTCCCAGCCGGCATCAAGTAATGCTTCCAGCGAGCTGGCCGGCGCACGATAGTAGGCGCGCCAGTAGTCCGCGATGGTTGTGCGCGCTACCTGAAATAGCCAGCGCTGCATCATTTGCGGCCCACGGTCGCCGTCAACTCCACGCACGGCTTTGATAAATATCTGTGAAGTCAGGTCTTCGGCCTCTTCCCTGTTCCCCACCTTACTATAGACATAGCGATAGATCAGGCTCAGATTCTCCTGATAGAACGTCTGAAATTCTTGCACATCTACAGTCTCCCGTCCTGCTGCTGCAAGATTTGTACGTGTATATTTCCCGGGTGGCATCCCCACAGTGTGCTCCCTGCTTAAGCTGACCAGCAATCATATAGTAGTATCATAACATCTATGATTACGCTGCCAGGTTACGCTACCGGGTTGTATACCTACACGTTACTATCCTATCTAAGGTATACTCCTAATCCAGGGAGCGCAAAACAAAGGACGGGTTGCGCTTTCCACACCCCTGCAAATAGCCACGATTCTGCTTTGCAGGGGCGAAGCGCGACCCGCCCTGTTGAACTCGACCGCGCTCTCGCATGGTCGATGTCTACTGGTGTCATTATATACCATCATGCAACCTGCTCTGAATAGACTGATTTTAGCAAGCGCGCGACTTCATAATACTTGACGTTATAGATCAATTACATTAAGCTAGAGCCATACCAATGAAAACATGGACTAATATAATATACTTAATGTACCCGGCGATCAGCCTGGTACACTACAGGCAAGCAACTACTTGCTTTATGGCAAAACTCAGAGCAGCATAGCACACCACTCAACTGACGTGGAGGACATGTAATGAGCAACCTCATCTTGAACTCACTAGAAATCCGCAATTTCCGAGCCTTCGAGCATTTGCAAATAGAACGACTGGGCCGTGTTAACCTGATCGTGGGTAAAAACAATGTGGGTAAAACATCCCTGCTTGAAGCAATACAATTGTATGCAAGTAGAGGCGCTCCATTACTTATTTGGGAAATCTTAGGTAGACGTGAAGAGGGTAGACTACGGTATTCTGACCACAGAGTGAATATTGAGGAACTGCTTACAGCGCTCAAATACTTGTTCTACGGACGCCGAGAAGTTATGTCGTATTTTGATCCTATACAGGTTGGATCAATGAACCTCTCAGAGACTGCACTCTCTCTTTCTGTTGGTATGTATACACGGCAGGTAGATGAAGAGGGCAAGCGACAGTGGAGATTGCTTCAGCCTGAAGAATATGACCTGGCTGATAGCCCCGCTCCTCGCTTAACTGTTCAGATAGATGGGAAAGTTAGTATTAGCTATCAACTTGATAACACTCTCTCTCCTAGATTACTCACATCAGAAATTAAAGAAATCAATAGTGTTTTTTCAGTAGCAAATGGGTTAACGAAAAGGCAGATTAGTGAATTATGGGATAATATTGCCTTAACCAACCTTGAGAAAGATGTACTGGAGGCTCTTCGCATCATTGCCCCAGGGGTTGAGGGTATCAATCTCGTAAGTGACACTCCAGTTTCCAGAGATCGTATTCCCATTGTAAAGATAAGAAGCATTAACGAGCCTCTCCCTCTGCGCAGTTTAGGAGATGGGATGCAGCGTGTATTGGGGATTGTCCTGGCATTGGTAAATGCCAGGGATGGCATACTTCTAATCGACGAATTTGAGAATGGTATCCACTACTCCGCTCAACCAGATTTGTGGCATTTGATTTTCCGCGTTGCAAATCACCTGAATGTTCAGGTGTTTGTCACCACTCACAGTTGGGATTGCGTTGAAGCATTCCAGCAGGCCACCCAGGAAAATACTCAAAATGAAGGTCTACTTATCCGCCTGGAAAATAAAAAAGGCAAGCTGGTTGCGACCACATTTGATGAAGAGAGGCTAGCTGTGATTACCCGTGAGCAAATTGAGGTACGTTGATTATGAGTGATGAAATCAGGGAGGATAGACAGGGCAAGTATCTGCTGGTCGAGGGACCCGATGATTCAAGCGTGTTTCACCATCTATTCAATCACTATCGACTCCATAAGCGCCCTACTATCATCGACAAAACAGGTATTCAAAATATTTTGGCTACCCTCGATGCTGAACTTATTCGCAGTGGATTGGAGCGTTTGGGTATCGTGGTAGATGCTGATACTGATCTCCCGGCACGCTGGCAATCGTTGCGGGATAAATTGATGCGATCGGGCTATAGAGTGCCTGATGACCCGGAAAGTGGTGGCACTATTATTGAACAGCCTGAACTGCCTACCATTGGTATCTGGCTTATGCCCGATAATACTATTCGCGGTATGCTAGAAGATTTTATGAGCTCGCTCATACCAGAGGGAGATACCCTATGGCCAATGGCGCAAGATATTGTATTGGAGGTAGTTGCAAAGGAGCGGCGTTTTCCCCAAACGCAAGAAATGAAAGCGAAGATGCATACCTGGCTTGCCTGGCAGGAAGAACCGGGTAAGCCAATGGGACAGGCCATCACCAAACGATATCTAGATGCAAATGCCCCTCAGGCTCAACAGCTCATAAAGTGGATTCGCAAGCTCTTTGATCTTGAAGTTATGTAGAATCAAGCAATCGGCCAGTTCTCAAATCTGCTGCGAAAATGCGCAATAATGGGGTTTGAGATATCTTTGTGGAAGATGGCCGAGTCGATGCCGCATATGCTCTGGCAACACATGTCTCCTCAGGCCTTACCTTCCATCGTAGGAAAGAAGCTTAACGACGCCCGGTTTGCGCCCGGCTCCATCGTGCAGTATAATAGGCATACAACGTCAGCGCGTCCTGATGGGGGCGCAAGGGAGCGTCACGTCCTGGTATAGGCTAGAGGGCGTTCCTGTTCAGTTGTATTGAATCAGGCGGCGCGAGAGCGGGGCGACTTCAGAACCGTCCTACAGACCTCCGAACCAAGTTTGTGTATATATAGAACTCCCGATCAAACTGCTTCGTGGCCCGACCTCCCGCCTGAAGAAACGAGGAGTACATGTATAAGGGTCAATCTGGCATGTGGTCCTGGCTACTGCACCGCATTACAGGACTGGCAGTTCTACTATTTTTACTGATCCACATCGTGGATATCGGCCTGCTGAGCTTTGGTCCTGATGTCTACAATGAAGGCATTGCCCTGTTCGGCACCCCCATTGTGCGCGTCATCTCGCTGGCCCTGATCGGTGCCGTGCTCTTCCACGGCTTCAACGGAGTGCGCATCATCCTGATCGACTTCTGGCCAAAGGGCGCACGCTACCAGGGCGTTATGTTCGCAACTGTCATGGTGCTCACCATCCTTTGCTTCCTGCCCATGGCCTATTTCGTGGTGTTACCAATCTTCCACCCAACCGGTGCCGCTGTCAGTCCTATGTAGGGACAGGCGGATTCATTCAATAGCCGCGCATGGGCCCGGCGCAACCTGAGCGGTAGACAAGCACCAGCGCCCTACGCGAAAAGAGGAGAATGTTCGTATGTTGCGCGTTTCAAGCGGATATGGAGCTCGTCCGTCTGGTGGCGGATTCGAGACCTTTTCCTGGTATTTCTTTCGCATCTCCGGAGTGGGACTGCTCTTCCTTGCCATTATTCACCTGATCCTGATGCATGTGACGACCGATGTGTCCTGCACGACCTACCAGTTTGTGTCCATTCGCTACGCCAACCCGTTCTGGCGGCTCTATGACTGGCTGCTACTGACGCTGGCGCTCCTGCATGGTATGAATGGCCTGCGCATAGTTATCGACGATTATGTGCATGGGCATGGTATGCGGCTGACCCTGCAATCCACAGCCGCGCTGATCACGTTGATCTTCTTTATGCTGGGTACCATCACCCTGATCACCTTCCAGCCGGTGGCAGGAGCGCTGGCCACAGCGCATTGTTAAATAATTGGCGGGAGGTACGGGGGCGCCGCCTCTGTACCTTACCGGCCATGCGTCCACTCAGAGAGGACACGCTATGTACCAGAAGTTTGATGTAGTGATCGTCGGCGCGGGCGGGGCCGGGCTGATGGCGGCTATGCAGCTCCCCAATGCCAGCGTCGCCGTGCTCAGCAAAGTGTACCCAACGCGCTCGCACACTGGGGCAGCCCAGGGGGGCGTGGCAGCGGCGCTCGGCAACCAGGAAGAGGACCACTGGAAGTGGCATATGTACGACACCGTGAAGGGCGGCGATTATCTTGGCGATCAACCGGCCAGTGAGATCCTGACACGCGACGCCATTGAGGCCGTCTACGAACTGGAACATCGCGGCCTGCCCTTCAACCGCACTGCCGATGGACGTATCGACCAGCGCCGCTTCGGCGGGCATACGCGCAACTTCGGCGAAGGCCCCGTGCGCCGCTCCTGCTACGCCGCCGACCGCACCGGGCACATGATCCTGCAAACCATGTACCAGAGCGCTATCAAGAACCAGGTGCGCTTCTTCAACGAGTTCCTGGTGCTCGACCTGCTGCTCAACGAGGACCGCGCCTGCGGCGTGGTGGCGCTGGAGATTCGCACGGGCGAGATCCATACCTTCCATGCCAAAACCGTGCTCTTCGCGACCGGCGGCTACGGTCGGGCCTGGCGCGTCACCAGTAACGCCTTCGCCTGCACGGGCGACGGTATGTCGCTGGCCTACCGCCGGGGTATCCCGCTGGAGGACATGGAGATGTACCAGTTCCACCCGACCGGTCTCTACAAGGTCGGCGTCCTGCTCAGCGAGGCGGCGCGCGGCGAGGGCGGCAAGCTGCTCAACGGCAAGGGCGAGTACTTCATGGAGCGCTACATGCCCACGCTCAAGGACCTGGCGCCCCGCGATATCGTCTCGCGCTGCATCCTGAAGGAGATCCATGCCGGTAATGGCGTCGATGGCAAAGATTATGTCTACCTGGATGTCACCCACCTGGGCGAGAAGGTCATCATGGAGAAGCTGCCCGATGTCACCGATTTCGCGCGCAACTACCTGGGGGTCGAGCCGATCAAGGAGCCGGTCCCCATCCAGCCAACGGCACATTACGCCATGGGTGGCATCCCCACCGATACCGAAGGGCGCGTCGTCATCGATCCACAGTGGACGCCGCTACCGGGCTTTTACGCTGCCGGCGAGGTGGCCTGCGTTTCGGTGCATGGCGCCAACCGCCTGGGCACCAACTCGCTGGTGGACCTGATCGTCTTCGGTCGTCGCGCGGGCAAGGACATAGCGCGCTTCATCGCCCAGAACGACTACGCGCCGCTGCCCAACAATCCGGAGGGGCCGGCACGCGAACTGGTCGACCGGCTGTACACCTCGACCGGTGGAGAATCGGCGGCGCGCATCCGTAATGAGATGCAGAACGAGATGGATGACCGCGTGCAGGTGGAGCGCGACGAGAAGGGTCTGCACCATGCCCTGGATACCCTGGACGCGCTGCAGGACGCCTACCGCAAGGTGGAATTGCAGGACAAGGGCAAACTGTTCAACACCGAAATGGTCGAAGCGCTTGAGCTGGGCTTCCTGCTCGACTGCGCCGAAGCCACCGTCCACGGCGCGCTGGCACGCACCGAGAGCCGTGGCGCGCACTATCGCCTGGATTATCCCGACCGCGATGACGCCAACTGGCTCAAGCACACCCTGGCCTACAAAGGCTCTAAAGTTCACGACGTGCGCCTGGAATACAAGGATGTGATCTTAATCGATGATCCGGTCTTCAAGCCCAAGGAGCGCAAATATTAGGCGTGTAGGGCCATGCTTGCCCGGCCGCCACAGACCGGGCAAGCATGGCCTTGCAGAACAATCCGCGAGTAATGGTCCCACAAAGGAGAGTTTACATGAAGGTCTCGATGCGTATTAAGCGCTATAATCCTGAAAAGGATAGTAAGCCGTACTGGGCCGTCTACACCGTTGAGGCCGACCCTATTGACCGGTTGCTTGATGCGCTCAATACGATTAAATGGACGATGGATGGAACCCTGACCTATCGCCGTTCCTGCGCGCACGGGGTATGCGGCTCCGACGCTATGCGCATCAATGGACGCAACCGCCTGGCCTGCAAAGTACTGGTACGCGACGTGGGCGAGAAGGTCATCATCGAGCCGATGCTGGGCTTCCCGGTGATCAAAGACCTGGTCGTCGATATGGACCCGTTCTTTGAGAAATATAAGACGGTCAAACCTTACCTGATCAACTACGACAATGAACCAGGCACCGAACGCTTGCAGAGCACGGCCGAGCGCGCGCGCTACGACGAGGGCACTAAGTGTATCCTTTGCGGCGCCTGCACCGGTTCCTGCCCCTCCATCTGGGGCAATCCCGACTGGGTTGGCCCGGCCTCGATTGTGAACGCGCACCGCTTCATCTTCGATAGCCGCGATCAAGGTGCCGCCGAACGCCTGGCGATCCTGGGCAAGCGCGATGGCGTCTGGCGCTGCCGCACGATCTTCAACTGCACCGACGCCTGTCCGCGCGGCATCCCGGTCACCGACCTGATCGAGCAGGTGAAGCGCGCCGTGGTCTACGGCGATAATAAGGTTGAATAGCGCTATGACAATCACAGAGACAGAGCCATGGGAGCATCGCCAGATCATCACCAACGGTATTCGCATGCACTATGTGACGCAGGGCACGGGACCACTAGTGGTCCTGCTGCACGGCTTCCCTGAGTTCTGGTATTCCTGGCGCCACCAGATCCCCTTCCTGGCCGAACACGGCTATACCGTGGTGGCGCCCGACCTGCGTGGCTACAATGACAGCGAGAAAGCGCACACGGGCTATGATGTGGCCACGCTCATACGCGACATCGAAGGGCTGATCCAGGGCCTGGAGCAGGAACAGGCCATTATCGTCGGACACGACTGGGGCGGCGCGCTGGCCTGGGTCTTCGCCCAACGCTATCCGCACATGACGGAGCGTCTGATCGTCATGAATGCGCCGCATCCAGCGGCCTTACTACGCGAACTGCGCACCCTGGCGCAATTGCGCAAGAGCTGGTACATCTTTTTTTTCCAGTTGCCCTGGCTGCCAGAGTATGTCCTGTCACGCAACCATGCCAACGAGATTGGCAGGATGCTGCGCGGGGCCGCGTTCCAGAAATCCGCCTTCCCGCGTGAAGTGACGGCAAAATTCCAGGCCGCCATGAGCAAACCTGGCGCCATGACGGCCGCGCTCAACTACTACCGGCAACTCTTTCGCCGCGGCAGGCTCCAGAGCGGAAACACCGCGGCAACTCGCATCAGCGCCCCCACCCTGCTCATCTGGGGCGAGCACGACATCGCCCTGGGCATCGAACTCACCAGAGGGCTTGAACGCTGGGTGGACACCATCCGGGTGGAGTACATCCCCGACAGCGGCCACTGGGTCCAGCAGGAGCGACCAGACAGGGTGAACCAGTTGCTGCTAGCATTTCTCAGTAGCTGACATGTTGCCCTATCTCTTGCCGGGGTCTGAATTTGAGCAAGAATTAAATGTCGAAGTCATCCGTTCCCCATGTATAGGGAATGGCTCTGCTTTTGTTACCGAACCTGCACTCCTGCAACCCAGATACCACGAATGGCACGCGTCGCAGCAATATCGTGGGTTGGGTCTCCCTCAACGAGAAGCAGGTCGGCCCGACGACCTGCCTCAATGACCCCTCTATCCGTGAAACCAAAGAACGCTGCTGGTGCAACCGTCGCAGAACGCAGCGCTTCCACGGGCGTCAGTCCAGCCTCAACCAGCAAACGTAATTCATCATGCAATGCTTCCCCGTGCGGAATCGGCGCGGGCGAAGCAGGTGAGGCGTTCGCATCGGTCCCAGCCAGGATGGGCATGCCTACCCGGTGAAAAGCAGAGACCGTTGAGCGAGCATGGGCATAATCAGCACCAGATCCATGCGTCGGCATACGTCCTGCTATGCTAGCCACGGTACGCATCATGATAAGTGTGGGCACCGAAACGATGCCCCGCGCGGCCAAAGAGGAGGCCAGGTTGTCATCAACGGATGCGTCGATGGGGGCGTGCGTGAGAATATCTACGCCCCCATCGGCAGCGTTGGTGAGCGCGACCAGGGTAGTCACATGAGCGATCACTTTCAGGCCCGCCTGATGAGCGCTCTTGACAATGGCGGCGATGGTTGCCACATCAAACGCGGCCGAACCCATTCTGTTAGGATCCTCGACTATCACTTTGATGTAGTCAGCGCCTTCCAACACGCGCTCTGCCACAAAGCGATCAGCATCGGCAGGGCCGGTTACCGCGCTCGAAGCAGGCATACCCATTTTCGTCGTTTGTATCCCTCCGGGAGCACTGGCCGTGTTTCCGGAGCCTCGGATATCGGCTAACCCCTGTCGATGACGCAGTGAGTCGGTCAACTTCATCGCTGGCGACCCCATGTCGAGCATGGTTGTTACACCCCAGCGTGTCCCATGCTCTAAGGCGGCAAGATTCA
>JBDTHH010000239.1:0-4281 GCA_039937055.1 Ktedonobacteraceae bacterium
CTATCACTTCTCTGAGTTCCTGCTTCACGTCATGAAATCCCGCGATATCCGAGAAGAGCACCGTAGGGCGCTCGAAACGGCTCAGAAGGCTGGTGGAGTCCCCATGCGCAACCTGCCGCCGGATACGTGAAAAGATGTACTGATCCATGGTTGCCGTGTAGGCACGCCCCGAACACTCCATGATATAGGAGGGGACGCTACTCCCTGCGTTGACCAGAAACAATGCGAGAAGAGGTTGCAGACGCTGATGGCGCACACTACCCAGCAACATATGCTCTGGTTGGAGGCTTGAAACGTGCTGGTACGCGGCAAATGAGATCGCCCACTCCAGACAGGCGTAGGCCTCTTTGGACAACGGGAGGTCCTTTCCATCTCCTTTTCTCAGCGTATTGTGAGGAGGGAAAGCGGTTGCCACCCGTGTGCGAAGCACTGCTTGATTGAGCCTCAGTGCGCTGAACGTCTCCGCGAGCTGTTCACTGTCCTGAGCGAGGACCCCAAGAAAGAGGTGCTCTGGCGAAACCTCGCTTGCATTCATGCGAGCAGCCTCATCCTGTGCCGCAGCAATAGCCTCATGCAGTGCTGGTGTGGCGTGCTCTTGTTCCAGTAGAGCGGTCATGGTGTTACTCATGCATGTTTCCCTTATCACTGCTCTTGTCTCAGAGGACAAAAGGCACTTACACGGCAGGATGTCCTGCATTGCCTTTATGCTCTCCATGCGTCGGCGATATGCGTTCGAGTGTGACGCGCGCGGCAACGGTCTGGGAGTTGATAGGCAATGTGACCAGGAGCACACCGTTGCCATAGGAAACATTCGCGTGTTCCGCATTGACTGCAACAGGCAGATCCAATTCACGGTGGTACGGTCCAAAGCTCCACTCATCTAGCAGCAGTTCCTTTACCTCTTTGAGCAGACCACGCAGGTCTCCATGGAGAATCAGGCGGCCCTGTGCCGTCACCTCAACCACGATATCCCCGGGTTCTATGCCGGGCATGGGAGTGACAATCATGAGACGTTCAGATGTTCGATACATTTTCACAGGAATGTGCTGGTGTTTCGGTTGCTCTTGCATGTGTGTTCCCTTTCTCTTGCGTCAACTGTGTGCTGTCTTCAGGTAAAATAATGCGCGCTCCCGGCTGAAACGTGATGTAGGCCCAGGCGTACTGGAGGAGCACGATGAGGCGATTACGAAACCCAATCAGGTAGGCGATATGGACGACAATCCAGGTGAGCCAGGCCAGCAAGCCCGTGAAGTGCAAGGGGCCCAGATTAACCACCGCATAGGCACGCCCAATAGTCGCAAGGGTTCCTTTATTCCTGTAGCGGAATGGTCGTCTCACGGCTTTTCCGGCCACGCGACCAGCAATGGCGCGTGCCACATAGTGCCCCTCCTGTATCGCCACCGGAGCGAGGCCAGGCAATAGCTTGCTATGCTGCATCACGCACGCCGTATCCCCAATCACAAAGACGTTGGGATGGCCGGGAACCGTGAGACCAGCCTGAACCTTGACGCGGCCCGCGCGATCCACCTCGGCCCCAAGCCACGCTCCCGCAGGTGAGGCCTTCACACCTGCCGTCCAGATGACATTTTTCGCTGCGATGAATTCCTCCCCAATCTTCACTCCATCGGGAGTCACATCGGTGACATGCACCCCGGTCCGGACTTCCACCCCGATCTGCTCCAGCTTGTGGCGGGCTTTACGGGTGAGCGCGGCAGGGAACGTGGAAAGAACCCGCGGCTCACCTTCGACGAGGAGAATACGCGCCGACGCTGGATTGATGCGCCGGAAATCACACGTGAGTGCCCGGTGTGCCAGTTCGGCAATCGCCCCTGCCAACTCCACGCCGGTCGCTCCACCACCCACTAACACAAACGTTAACAGTGCCTGGCGCTTCTCTGGATCGGGCTCATTCTCTGCCATCTCAAAGGCACACAGAATGGTATGTCGTAGCGTCAGCGCCTCTTGTAAGGATTTCAGGATGGGAGCCTCCTCATGGCCGAAATAGTTGCTAGAAGCTCCCGTTGCCAGGATCAGGTAATCATAAGGGATCACTTGCTCTGATATGAGGAGGCGCTGTCCCTGCATGTCCACGCCCGTCACCTCGGCCAGAAGCACCTCGGTGCCCGCCTGCTTGCTGAAAATGCTGCGAATGGGCGTAGCGATGTCCTCAATGGACAACTCCGCGGTCGCGACCTGGTACAACATGGGCTGGAATAAGTGGTGATTCCAGCGGTCAATCACCGTCACCTGGACCGAGACATGGCGCAAGGTCTTGGCAGCCTCCAGCCCGCCAAAGCCCGCTCCTACAATTACCACACGGGGCAACATTTCAGTATGCTCCTCTTTCAAGAGGGGCCTCCTTTTTCACCAATTAGTGGAGCTATACCAGAAATACAAGGATGTCGGAGAATTTCAAGTAAATTCACATACATTTCCTGTCCATTATCGCATAAAACACAGCATGAGTAAAAGGCGAACGAACAAAAAGGCGCCGGTACCGCTGACATCTTCACCACAATAGGACGAGGCATCGACAAATGGCTCTGGTTCGTCGAGACGAGTCAGCAACCGGAGAGTTGAGCCAGGAAGGATTTCATGCAGCCCACCCAGGTCCCCTTGAAAGATACCATCCCAGTGTGGTATAGTAAAAGATATATAGTTGCATGTATGTGCAGGTATTCACAGAAATGGGGTATGAAGATGACCACACGACCGGTCAGGGCATTTGGTCGGGATGAGGTCTCGCGAGAGGACATGTGCTCGGAGCGCGCGATCCATCTAGAGGATTTGTTCGCGGTGCGACATAGCATGCTCGCAGCGGGAAGCGCGGCCCGGCTGGCAGGACTATTCTCCGTGTTGAGCGACCCGACGCGCTTGCAGGTAGTCTACGCGCTGCTGCGCGCTCCCCAGGGAGAGTTATGCGTGTGCGATCTGGCCGCCGGCCTTGGTCGGGACGATACTACCATCTCTCATCAACTGCGCGTCCTGCGCAACCAGCAGGTCGTCGCCATGCGCAAAGTCGGGCGCGTCGTCTACTACCGCTTAGTCGATGAGCATATTCGCCAGTTGCTCGAATTGGGCCTGACGCATATCAGCGAGCCGGACCTCAGCACGCCGGTCGCGGTCACACAAAGCGGGGAGGAGGTGCTGGTGTGAGCCACGAACACAGCGAGCATCATCATCACCCCCACAATCACGCGCACGGCCTCGCCAAAAATAGCCTGCGCCTGGCCTTCTTCCTGACCATGATTATCCTGGTCACGCAACTCGTGGGCGGTCTGCTGGCACACTCCCTGGCGCTGCTCTCCGAGGCCGGACATGCGGTGACCGACATCTTCGCACTGGGCCTGGCCTGGTTCGCGGCAATACAGGCGGAGCGGCCCGCCAACGCGCGCAAGACCTTCGGCTACCACCGCGTGGGCATCCTGGCAGCCTGGATCAATGCTGTGACGCTCATCGTCATCGCGCTGGCCATCCTGATCGAAGCTGTGCAGCGCTTCCAGCATCCCGAAGCCGTACAGCCCTTGATTATGTTCATCACTCCGCTCGTGGGCATCAGCATCAATCTGTTCATCGGCTTCGCCTTGCAGCGCGAGGGTCACAGCCTCAACACGCGCGCGGCGATGCTGCATGTCTTCGGCGATGTGGGCGCCGCCCTCGCCGTGATCATCGGCGGTATCGTGATCCTGCTGACGCACTGGAGCATCGTTGACCCGCTGCTCTCGGTAGGCATTGCCCTGCTGATCGCCATCGGTTCCTGGCGTATTCTGCACGAGGCTACCGATATCCTGCTGGAGGCGGTGCCAAGGGATGTCTCCATGGCACGACTGGTTGAGGATATGCAACAGGTGCAGGGGGTACAGAGCGTCCATGACCTGCATGTGTGGACCATCGCCAGCAGCATGGCGGCCCTCTCGTGCCACGCCGTCATCGACGACTTGCCCCCCAGCGGCAGTTCTTCCATCCTGCGTTCGCTCACCGACATGCTCAGCGACAAGCACCACATCAGCCACGCTACCATCCAGTTCGAAAGCGACTGCCCCCCGGAGACCTGCTGCGCGACGAAGACCCTCTATTGTCGCATGGAGATGGCGGGCGAGCGGGTCAGAGGGCATGTGCATGACGAAATGGACGAGCCTTCATCATCGTAGGGGCAATGGCTTTTCGCAGAGGTAGGTTTTTTTCAGAGAGCTTTCCACGGTATCCATCTAGCCGCGAAGGAGATGCATGGGAGGTAGAGGCGCGGTTTACAAGCCCGCCTGTTCACGACGAGATCGTGAT
>JBDTHH010000240.1:0-2912 GCA_039937055.1 Ktedonobacteraceae bacterium
CACTGGCGAGAGCACGGCGAGGTGTGGCAGACGCTGGACCTGCACGAGGCGGCGCTACGCAATGCCGGATTTCACGAAGCCGGCGTCTGCTGGCAAGAACTGGATAACCGCGTGCTTCTGGCCGTGCGCTAAAAGCGTTGTTGCTGGGCCGACCCATGCGGAATCTAGAGCAAGAAGCCGGGCATTTCACCCGGCTTCGCCTGCTTACGGCTCTGACCCCGTTCATGGCAGGAAAAGGGACTATAGGTTCGGCAAAAAGCAAGATCGAAGAAGTTTTGGCCCCTCCTCTCTGTTACAATACTCACGCTCTCGCTCATGGGAGCACATCATCGGAAGCAAGGAGCAGACACCCATGACAGAACAGGCATCTCCCCTCGTCACATTTTACAAACAAGGTTGGGAGAACCATCAGCAATCCCTCGTCAAAACCATCGCCCTGCTTTCATCCGAACAACTTGCCCTTCCTATTGCGCCAAATGGCAGATCGATAGGCCAGCTTCTCGACCATATGATCGGTGCGCGCTTCAACTGGTTCCACCTATGGATGGGTGAAGGAGACCCCGACCTTGATTGGAACGATGACGAGGACCATGACGAGCCAGCCGTATACAAGGCAGCGTCACTGGTCGCCATATTCGAGAAGACCTGGCACGTGATCTCCTCTGCCCTGGACCGCTGGACTTCCGCTGATCTGGAGCAGCTTTTTTTACCCCCGGCCTCTCACCAGGCATGGCTACGGGATCAAGGGCTGGAAGAAGAGTCTCCTCACACCCGCCAGTGGATTGTCTGGCATGTCCTTGAACATGAGATCCATCACGGAGGCGAGCTTTCCCTGGCCTTGGGAACATATGGTCTGGAAAGTTTCTATACCTGGTGAGCATCCTGGCTAAGGTCTGCTCATGTACCACCGGGTTGGAACAGGGCGTCCGCGAGGGACGCCACTACACGTTGGCGCTCCTCCTTTCGTAGCGGCGCGCTTAAGCGCGCGGGTCAAGCCAGCACACGCGCTATAAATCGCGCAGCTACGAAGAGAGCGTCTCCCTTGTCACGTGAGGGCGGTCGCAACACTACTCTTCTGCATGAGGCAGCATAGTGAATTGTGCCGCCGCCGCCACTAGCACGGATGGGTCGGCACGGTAGGTTTGCAAACGCGCGCGTTGCTCTTCGCTCCAGCCAGTAGGCCCTTCAACTTGCGCAACGAGTGCGGCGAGCGCGATCCTGCGCAGTCGCTCATCCTGGCTCGCTGCTAGTTCCTGCTCCAGGTGGACCATCTCCTTGCTATCAGGCCGGCTGACTGCTCCGTATCTGTCTATCACGCGATCGAGCATACTACATGCCTGGTGAAGTGCATCTGCGTGCAAGGCTCTTGTCGCGGCAGCCTCTGCCAGCAACTGGGCTACCTCATTCCAGGGAAGCGAGGCGATGGCCAGCTCGATACGCAGTCCGCTGGTGAGGGGATCGGCGGCAAGCGCCTCTATCATGGCTCTCACGATCGGAACAAGCTGCCGCCTGTTGATGGGAAGTGCCTTTTGCAACACCGGGACAATCGCCAGCAGCGCGCAGCGATTGGGGGCCAGGTGCCCGCTGGCCGCTCCAATCATTGGAGCGTCGCTGGCTACGCAGGTGCCAAAGATCGCGCTCGCTGCTGCTACACACATATCATCGTGCTCCGTGTCCATGACTGACAGCAGTTGTGAGAGCAGCGCCTGGCCTTCGTCGGCCTCTGGCAAGCGCGTGCAGCCCTTGAGCACTGCGGCGCGCATATCCACTTCTGGCCGAGCTAACAGGAGCGCGAAGAGACGCATCAGTCGCTGCTGGGCTTTGAGCGACAGATGTTCCCCCTCGATATGCGTCAGGGTAATGGTATTCCACTCGGCGAAGCGGAAAAAACTGTATATGGGCTGTTGATGGTACTGGCTGCCCCGGAAGCGTTTGCGGGCGTGATAGGCCTGTGCCAGGGTATGACCACTCCCTATGCGCGCCGTGCTCAGCGCGATGGTCTTATCGGCCGATCTGGCCTCGCGTTCCAGGATGGACCACGCCTCATCGCGCTCCAGGTGCCGCCAGAGCGCGTGCATCAGGGCGACGCGTACATCGCGGTGCAGATCTTGACGATCCAGTTGCAGTAGCTCTTGATAGGCCTCCTCACCGGGCAGTTCGCCCAGCAGTCGTACTACCTCTTTGGCAATCGTCACTTTCGTGAATGGAATGGCTCGTAACAGGGTCAGCGTTTCGTGAGGTGGGGCGGCCAGCAAAATTGGCCGCAGGGCGTAGATGGCGCGCACGGCTCGCTGGTCGTGCAGCGCGGCTTGCAAGACCGGGATGCCTTGCCCGCCATCGAGCCTCCTCAAAAGCATCAAGGACGTATCGCGCACAAGTGGACGCTGGTCGTTTGCCAGGGCGATCAAGTGCCTGGCGGGAACAGCAGGCAGGGCGGCTAGTTGCGTGATGGCCCGCATGATCGTTTGCTGGTTGCTGGACGTATCGTTGATGACCCTGAGCAGCGTGCGTGCGAAACGGACCTGCTGCCGCGCGGTCCAGCGCGCGAAGCCTCTCGTCAGCGGTTGAGATTTGCGCCTTCTCCTGCGATATCTCTCCTCTCTAATGTCTATGTTGCTAAAGAGGTCGCTGTACTTCTTTCGCGCGAGGAAGGGCGTGAGCAGGTCCTGACGGTAGCGATGCAGATAGGTCACTACGGTTGGATAGGTGATCCAGTCGCTGCGGCTCTCAAGAAGCTGTGGGATGAGCTGCGCAGCGCGCGCTGGCCGATATTTGCTGATGGTTACCAGTGCCGTCTCGCCAAATTGGAAGGAGTTATGTTGTAAGGAGCGATTTTGGGTGAGCGCCAGTTCGAGTGTATCCAGCAAGGCGTCAAACGCCCGCACGCGCTTGCCGAAGAGCGCGATGACATA
>JBDTHH010000241.1:0-7600 GCA_039937055.1 Ktedonobacteraceae bacterium
AGAGGCTGGACCAGCAGAACAAGATCGGCAGTCACAGCCCACTCCGCGTCGGAATTCACGGGTTGGGCAACGCAAACCCGTTCGCGATCCAGTGAAAAAGGAGGAGGCATCTTGAAGCAAATTGTGGCGGGAACCCGGTGAAGCATGATGTGGCGCATCCCGCCACAATTTGCTTCTAGTCGCACCTTTTGTGACTAGAAACAAAATATGGCGGTTCACGACACGTCTTGCTTCACCTGGAGAGAAAAGGAAGAGTTGCATGCCCATTTCTCCCGAAGAACCTCTCGAAAGCAGTCTTTTCGTACAGAAAAGGCTCGACCCGTTGGCATCTTATGCTTTTCTGACAACTTTCAGACAGAATATCCTTCCTTGTTGCCCTCTTTGTCAGAAACACGTGAGCGTGACAAGAGGACAGAATATTCTTCACTGCGTCAGGATATGCTTTTTTTCAGCGACAAATTATTCTTCTAGTCACACCTTTCTCTTTGAAGCGACTGTAGACGGCCTTTGCGTCACGATTTTTGAAGCGCTCAATCACCATAAATAACATCTGGCTCTCCATTATGCACGTATCGTTCCATGCAATCATATCGCACAAAAGCGCTCTCGGCCAACTTTTGCCTAATTTTTGCACTTTCGGCCACTTTATGCCGTGACGAGGCTCATTGTGAGTTGAGTAAGTGAGCGTAAATGGTTCAGTTCGGCGGCCAAGATATGCCGATTTTGGCGGCCATTAATTGCCGTGAGTCACACGAGGTGTCTTGTCCAGCATCATGGCGAGGTTTCCTCCGCAAGCACGGCCCCCGTGCCATATTGTCCGTCGAGCCACGAGCCTCGCCCGCGCCTGGGGATGTTGGTGCGCTGTGAGGTACCGATTGATGGCAGCTTCGCGCCTTTCGCAGTTCCTCCCGGTAGCGACCGTTGCCCCGGTTGCCAAATGAGCCGAGCCATTGGAAGCTGTGGGCCTGACTGATGACCGTGCGCGTTCGCACCACTTGTCCACGCTTGCGGCCTCGGTAGAAAGGCGGCACAAACATCATCCAGCCGACGAAAGGGTGGAGGCAGGTCTTCCGTCTGGGGTAAGGCGCGTTGGCGGGCGGCCTCACGCGTCCCATCAAGATCAAAGACCATCCAGGCATTTCCTGCTCGATCCATCAGATCCCCGGTTTGCTTTTCGTTGGAATTGGTCGAGAGCGGGCGGCTGAGCAGATCATCGAGAAAGAGCGTGCGCAGGGTGTCGACAGGCACCTCGGTCAGTGCCGTCAAAAAGCGCGAGAGAGTTGAGCGGGCTAGGAGGTGGTCACGCTCAAACAAGACCATGAAGGGGACTGCAAAGGGTGGGAGCCTCTCGTAGAATGCCTCCAGGGTGCGTTCCCCGCTGATGGCGTACCCAAAGAGCACTGCGAGAAAGTCGATCACCTCGTCGCGCCCGAAACACCGTCGTGTAAAGCGCACCTGCTCACCAATCTTGGCCAGGACGCCGTGTTTGTGAAGATACCTGATAAGCAACGTGACTTCGCCAAACCAGGAAGGGGTCGAAGGGACAGACTCGGAAGAGGTCTGGATGATTACCGATCCATCGGCGATACTGGTCATATGTGCCTCCTTGAGAAAAGGTGTTACGTTTTTCCTTTCTCAAAAGGCACATTTTCTGCTGGACCGCTACTTTTTAGCAGCTCGTTGCGCAACCCGTGGGATTTTCATAAGGCAGAGATAGTGCTGATCCTTGACCAGAGACAAGCGAAGACATTGGATGAGCATCACTACTATCTGCCCAGTTTAGGACACTACAAATAGGGACAGACTCGCCCTTCCTGACATCACCATGAACGTGATAGCCAGTCAGGCAAGAGCATAGAGCCTTGTAGGGCTCGTTCTGCAAGGCTCTTTTTTTGTGCCCGTGAGAGTTGTTTGATGGCGTGTTCGGCTCGGAGGGCCTCCCCTTTGGTCGGAAAAGACCAGCAAGCCAGAAGCGTCACTGGGAGATGTGCTCGGGTGTACTTGGCACCCTTGCCAGCATTGTGAGCGGCGATACGCTTCTCTCTATTCGTCGTATAACCAGTATAGAACGCGCCATTAGAGCACTGAACAATGTAGACAAAATGACCTGGTGGCATTTCCTCATGCTGACGCAGAGGCTCAGCCGAGTGGGTATCAGACATCATGACCCTGGCTTCTTCCTATAGGAGACCATTCCAAAACGGGGGCGAACGGCTGAGAGCTTCATGACTGATGGTGTGCCTATCTGAGAACAGGACCCTTTCGGAGAGAGAAGCACATCCCTTTGCCCCCGTTTTGGAATGGTCTCCAACTTAACGCCGTCTAGCACCTGAATGGTCTTGCGCGCAAAAAAGGAGGCGAACGAGCTACGAAAGACACCTACTGGTATGTCGGTCTATGAGCGAAACAACGTTCTTCCTTCCTTTATTCGAGTCAAGACCAATGTCCTCGTTGGCATGGGAAAAAGGACTGCGCTCACATGCCGTTTGACCATGGGAAAACGCCTGATCGCGATACCCCATCTCATGGGAGCCTGTATAGTGAAAGTAGATGGTCCGTCAAACGCCTGATCGCGATATCCCATTGTGTGACCCTGACTTTCTTGGAAAAGCATGGATACGTTCTGCGCGAATCGGGATGCGAGATCCCCACCTCTGTACCTGATTCTACCACAAAGACGGAGACGCTCACATCGTGAGCATGCTCCTCATAGCATTGTGCCTCTAGAGAGGCAATGCAGAGCCAAACCAACATGGGAATCTTTTTTCATCGGAGAGCCTATCACGGTGATCGTCACGAGACCAATGACATCGTAGGCGGTGAGGCCTTTGCTCCTCCCGCGATAGGTCATCATGCTCCTGTTTCTGGTGCATGTTTCCTTTCCCTCTCGATTGCACGGTGGAGCCCTTCCATGTGCTGGCGCTGTGCCTCCAGATGGTCGTTGAGTGTCTGACGAGCCACGATCTCAGTTTGGAGTGTTGCCGTCAACGCCTGGATACGCTGATCGTGTGCATCAAGACGCTGCTGATATGGCTGGGTGGTGAGGTGCTTCAGCCACTGCTCCAAGTGCTCCAGTCGCTCCAAGAAGGCATTCCTATCTTGAATCTGCTCTGTGGTGTGCCGCTCAATGACCATTTCGATCTCGCATGCCTGCTGTTCGACCAGTGCATTCAGACTCTCGTGCTCTAGCACCAGTTCTTTGTGCTGCGTCGCCACCGTGTGCTCTAGTTGTTCATGCCGCTGGGTGAGGTGGGCCAGCGCTTCTTCCAGGACGGTCAGCCTGGTATGAAAGCCCTCCTGGTGCTGGCGGAGCAGTGTCGTGAAGTCGTTGCGCACCTGTTCTCTTTGCTGGTGATGCTGCTGATCGAGGGCGAGGAGCTGCCGTCCCACCTCTTGCTGCGTGTGTGTGAAGTGCTCCAGCAGTGTTGTACGGAGCTGTTCCAGGTCGCGCTCCAGCCGGTTTTCTTGCTCTATGATGGTATGCTCAAGGGCATGGGTTTGTTCACGAAGCTGGACGACCAGGCTATCGTGTTGCTGTTGCGCGAGCACGAACTGGTGTTGGACCTCTTCTTGCTGGGCTGAGTACTGCCGCCGAAGGTCCTCTACGGCCTGTTGGTGCTGCACAGTTGCAATCTGCATATCCTGGCGTAGCTCATCAAGTGTTTGCTGTCCGTGCTGGAATTGTTGCAACAAGCGCTCATGCTCCTGCATAATGTGCGCGTGCTGTCGAGGGATACTTGGGAGGTCCAGTGTGTGGATCGCATCTGAGATGGCTGCCATGGGATCAATGATGGGCCGGATGGCAGCGAGGTCTGAGAGGCGCACCAGGCGAGTCTGCTGATTGATCCCTACTGGCTGACGTTTCATGGGCAGACGGCCTGATGCAACCCAGCGCCTGGCCATGGCCTCACTGGTGCGGGTGATGCGTGCGGCATCGGTAATGGTCAACCACCTGTCCTGTGGATCTGCAAGATCTTCAATCCAGCGGATACGCGTGTGCGCGCTTTGATCGGGGGACGATGCGCGCTGCTCTGGTTCAATGGTGTCCATGAAGCACTCCTTTGTTGCTCTTGACTTCTCCTCCAGAGTATAGAAACGACAGGGCATAAATGCAAGCGTCTGCCCAATTCTTCCTTTTGACGATACTACATGTCACTATCGTCAAACGACGATAGTGACATGTAGTATCGTCAATGCACGGATCGCCCTTGACTTTCTGTCAGACCTGAGTGAAAATAGGATCTGAAAATGCCCCTTATCAGAGGCTATTTTTCACACCCGGCGCACCAATCATACCGGTCCGGTTCGAGGAAAGGGACATTGGATTCGGACGAGAGACACCCCGAGATGGTGTGCCAAAAGAAGGAGCACTCAGATGAAAGTGGTCAAACGCGGCGATGCAGTCATCCTGCTCATCGAGCATACGTGGGAAAATGTGCCCTTAAAAGCACACCAGGGCACAGTGGAGTCGGTACCGCTCCTTCTATTAGGTGACGCCACGCCCTGTGCGTCTCTATGCAGGCCAGGAGGTGTGTGGTCAAAAGGGCGGTGTCTCCCATGACCTCTCCGTTCACATACCCCATTCCCTCAGCCGCAAGTATTGCTCAGCTTGAGATGGAGGCCGCGCTGACCGATGCCGTCGGTCAACTGAGTCCCTCCTCCAGACGGATGTACGTCATCGATGCGCGCCAGCTCGCCGGCTGGATGCTGGAGCAGGAGGTTACGCCCGCGACGATGACCCGCTCCCATGCGATTGCCTACCGCTCCTCTCTCCAGGAGCGCTATGCCAAGGCGACTGCCGCACGCAAGTTCGTGGTGGCCAGGCGTATTCTGGATGAGCAATGCAAACTGGGCAAGATTGCTAGCAACCCCTTTGTCGATCTTCAGGGCTTTACCATTGAGAACGAGACGACGCATGTGGTCCTGAAAGAAGAGCAGGCGCAGGCATTGCTCGATGCCATTGATACCAGCACCCTGATGGGGCTGCGTGATTACGTTGTGATGCTTTTTCTCCTGCGTACGGGCATTCGCCGCTCAGAAGCTGCCGCGCTCCGGTTCGCGGATCTCACTATGACCCAGGGGCACTCCATCGCCATCATCCGCCACGGCAAGGGCGATAAGCGGCGAACGGTCAAAGTGCCAGTTGATGTCTGGCGCGAGATCACTCTTTATACAGAGGCACTTCGCGAGCGTCAGGCCGAGGGTCGCCAGCGCGAACTGGACGCGCTGGGCAGTGGGGGAGACCCGGAGCAAAGGCGAGCGATAGAAGAACGGCATAGCATGTCCCTCAATGATCCACTCTTTGTGAGCTTTCGGCGAGGGGATCATCCCACACGTCGGCCAATGGGTGACAAAGCCATAGAAACGCACGTGAAAGCGTATGCAGAAAAGCTGAGCGTTCCTCTGACGCCGCATGGTCTGCGTGCAACGTTTATCACGCTGGCCCTTGAGCATAACGCCAAACTCCAGCAGGTGCAATATGCTGCTGGCCATCGTGACCCAAGAACGACCGAACGCTACCAGGGACGAAAGCTGAACGTAGATGACAATGCTGTCGACTATGTCAAGGTCAAAAGGCATGATAGAGAATAATACCATAGCAGAAAAGAGCAGATATCCAGCGACAAGGTGAGGCAATATCTGGTAGCAAGATACCAATAAAAGAAGACAGAGGTGACGATATCGCCACCCCTTGAGAGGAGCCAATGTATGGAAGAGGATGCCACTCTGGTAACGCGCGAGCAGTACATAGAGATGCTTATTGATGCCTCGTTCCGGGAGGCATCAGAAATGGAGGCAGGCTTCACATCCTGGTGCGAACACCATATCCCAACCTGGCGTCAAGAGGGATATGATGAAACGTGGGTTCGTCAACGCATTGAAACAGCGCAGATCACTCGAGGTCTCCACCGCACCCTCAAGGAACAGGGCCTGACGATGCTGGCGATCCGAGATGAACTTCGTCGGGCGTACGCTGATCATCCAGAACTCTATGACCTAGCGAGAGCACGCGAACGTCTCCACCCCGGCCTCCTTCGCTATCGTGGGAATACGGGCGATCTCCGGCAACGGTATACGCTGCGCGTCCTGATCTATGAAACGGATAAACTGGCCTATGAGAAGTTTTGTCGTTGGAGTGGCTTGCCAGTGCCGAGTCCCGATCTGGTTTTCTTTGAGCAACCGGAGAGTGTATGCGTAGTGCGTGATCTGAGTACCGTTGAAGAATTGGAACTGATGCTGGCCATGAGCAGGTATGCTCTCCACCTATTTGATGCGCCGGAAAACCTCGCCGTAGATCAGGTCTCTCCCCTCATGGAAGCACATGGGAAGCACCTTCGTGCGACCTTTATCGCCACGCATGGATACCGGCCGGAAGACTCGGCAACACCCTATGTCCCCGTCACGATTGATGGTCCCCAAGATCATGATGCCTATTATGCCAAAGAATATTCGTAATAATCAGAGAAGAAAGGACTGAAAGAAAACCACTGACAAGCAGGACGGGAGCCTTTGCTCGTCTTGCGTGCTGAAGAACGCTAGAATGCTGAGACCAGCTTCGCTCTGGAGAAAGACGAAGGAGCGGTTTGGCACCTCTCCGTATGATGCCGAATCTCCCAACGTCTTGATGAACACAGCTTACGAGTTTCCAGGACCATGAAGATACGTGAGCATGAGAAGCGGTTATAGAAAACGACCAACAATCGTCGATCGCGTGCTCCGACTCGTGCGCTTTGCACTCACGCTGTGAGCGCGTCCATGAGTGCCTTTGCAAACTCGATGGGAGAGGACAGGAAGCCGAGGTGTCCGTCGGGCAAATTGACAATATCGAGTCCCAACTGCCTCGCGAGTACCCTGTTCGGCTGGTAGGACATCTGGTCTTGGGAGCCACATCCCCCGGCGAGCACAATTCGCTCGGCATGCGCCTTGAGTGCAGCGAGATCAAGCTCAACCCGTGGATACTGGCGCAATTCATGCTCCATCCAGTACATTGTATTCGCCAGGGTGTACTCGTTCGTGTGCTCGCGCCTGGCGCGCTCCATCACCTGGAGGTCGATACTTCCAAAGACCCCGCTGGCAAACTGGTGCATGGCTTTGGGAATCCCCTCCCTGTGGTAGGTGTCGTAGATCCCATCGAAAAAGGCCCACCAGTACGCCGCATTGGACAACAGTGAAACTGCCGGCGGCTCGTGGGCAACCACGGTCTGGACCTGCTTGGGAGCGTGGCTGATGACCTCAAGTGCGACAATCGCTCCCGAACTGTTGCCAAAGATGGTCGCAGGTGTGTCCGTCAGGTGCTCGATCAAGTGCCGGACATCATCGGCATCGGTAGAGAGCCGGTGATCATAGTCCTGCGGTCCGTCAAGCTCGCTCCGGGAAAAACCGCGGCGGTCGTAGGTCACTACCTGATACCGCACGGTGAGATCGCGTGCGATCTGGCGGAAGCCTTCTCCCTCTCCCCTGGCTCCGGGAATCAGGATCAGGAGCGGACCGTCTCCGCTGACCTCATAAGACAACTGCGCACCGGAAACGTTGAGGATACTCATAGACTTTCCCTCTTTTCGTTCGTTGTAGTCGGCGGTTCTTGTGACGTGCGTCAAGG
>JBDTHH010000242.1:0-9018 GCA_039937055.1 Ktedonobacteraceae bacterium
TGATGGCCAGCGCCTACTCTTCGGCAGACTTCCATCACGGCCCCATCGCCACCGTCGAGCCTGGTCTGCCCGCGATTCTGATTATGCCCGCCGATGCCGCCTTTAACGACATGCTTGAGCTGGCACAGGAGCTGCAAAAACGCGGGGCTGAACTGCTGATCATATCTGAGTCAGAACAGGCGCTCGCGCTCGCACAGACGCGGCTCCCCCTGGCTGTATCAATGCCAGACTGGCTCAGCCCGGTGACCGCCATCATCCCCGGCCAATTGCTGGCACTGCACCTGGCAGTCACCAAAGGGTACGAGCCTGACGCGCCGCGCGGGCTACGTAAGGTCACGCGCACATTCTAAAAAGGGAAGTCTTCTAAGAGAGTACTTCCCTTTGTGTGCCGATGTCGCGACGGCGTATTACTTCGTCACGCCCCCTGGCTGGCCGTTTCCCGCTTCTGGCTGGGAGCGGGAGTATCGGCTGTCAGCGGCGCGTCCCAATCTACCTTGTAGGAGTAGATCCAGTTGACCGATTTTTGATTGCCAAAGAGCCTGAGGAAAAAGGCGGTCATCAGGTCTCGCCACCACGCCTGCATGGAACCAGACACATGCTTCCCCGCATCTCCGCGCAGTCCAAGCTCAAGCATCTTTTCGGCGCGCTCTCGACGCAGACGCTCATAGGTTTCAAGCGCCGGCTCTATCTCCGGGATGTCGCGCAGGCATTTGGCCAGGATCAGCGCATCCTCCAATGCCATTGACGCCCCCTGTCCCGAACTGGACGAGATCGCATGAGCCGCATCGCCGACAAGCGCCACCGATCCCTTGTGCCAGGCTGGCTGTTTGGGGATAATGTAGGTGGGAAAGTCGGGGAAAATCGTCTCTGCCCCTCGAATAATATCCCGAATAAAGGGCTGATCGTCGCGGAACAAATCAAGCAGGCACTGTTTCCGTTCATCGATTGGCATGCCCTCCATCTCTCCTCTGGCAGGCTCCTCTGTGTATGTGTAATTGACAAACCAGTAGACCTCGCCAGATGAGCGCACATGATAACCGAAAAAGGCGCGTTTGCCAAAGATGAAGTGAAGCGTCTCAGGTGTCGGAGGCAGGTTCACGACATGGGTGTAGCCACCGGTATTCATCAGGCTGGTAGAGACGGCACCGGGGAAGGCTGGATCGATGAGCTGGCGAGTGCGAGAGTGGACGCCATCGCAGCCGATGAGGAGATCGCCGAAGGCTGTGGTGCCATCCTGGAAGGTCGCGACAACGCCACCCTGCTTTGTCACCTCAATGCTTTGCAGCTTCTTGCCCAACACGACTTTGATCCCCTGGCGCTCGGCCTCATCTGAGAGCATCAAACCCAGGGGAATGCGCTTGATGAAGACGCTTTTCTCCCCCACGCCCGCTAGAGGCATCGCTGCAAGGCGTCGACCCTTCCCGTTCCACATGATCGAGTGAGAAAGCGGAGAGCCTTCGGCGAAGACGGCCTCGTCAAGCGAAAGCATCTTGAGCACAGCCACACCGTTGCTTGCCAGGCTTAAGATATAGCCTTCGGGCGTCGTGCGCGCCTCGTAAATCTCTGCCTCAATGCCTGCGCGTTTAAGAAAGAGAGCCACAGCGGGACCGGCGATCCCGCATCCAATAATCAGGGCTTTTTTTGTATGGTTCAGCATTATGCAGTCCTTTCTTGCTATCTGCTGCTTGTTTCATCATTCCTGTTACTATAGCTAATCTGTTTTCTGCTGGCCTTTTTCCATGTCGCTCCCCAGAGACGCGAGTTCTGGGCGCGTAATCTTCCATATCCGTTGTTCATCTCTCATCTCTGTAAGTGTTCCATCATTGATCTCCTGGATAAGCTGCTGCACAAAGGTGAGCCTGGCTTCAAGCAAGGCGAGGCTATATCTATCCTCAATGAGAAAGAGGCGATCAACTCCCAGGTGGTCAGCCTTCTCGATAATCGCGCGTATACTGCTTATCTCTTCCTGGACGTAGTGTGCATGCTCTTCGAGAAGCGTCGTCACCTCTGCCGGAGGAAGGTAGCCCAGGAAGGCGAGTCCTGCCGCAAATTGGGTGTATTCTGTGACCGGCTTACGGAGCAGCGAACGGAGCCAGTCGGATAGCTCAGCCCGTCCCGCTTCGGTGGTTGCGTAGATGGTCCGCTCAGGATAGCGCCCCTCGCGCTGTGTTTCCACTGGCACGATCAGTTCTTCACGTTGTAATGCTTCCATCACAGAGTACAGTGAGCTACTATTCAATTTGATGACGGTTGAAAGCTGGCGCGTCTGCATCACGGATGAGATTTCGTATGGATGCATCGGACGCTCAGTCAGCAGGGACAGAACGGCCAGTGCCAACATGTTGGATACTTTGCGTTTCGCCATATACTCTTTCTCATTGAACTATTCTATTTCGACTAGTCGGCATAAGAATAGTAACAGAGAAAAAAGCTGCTGTCAAGGGTTTCTGAAGGGAATGAGTAGGGTGGTCAGAGCAGTAGTACTTCGTCAAGCTTTCACTATCTTATCAGCGACAAGCGCACCGGCTCGCTGGCCCAGAATGATGCCAGGCAACACGCCCAGGGCACCCAGTCCTTCGATAGCCACGCCTGGTGCCACATCCCCTATATCGCGCAGTCGCGGGACCATATCTGCCGCCACCGCGAGGTCCACAGCCCAGGCGTACGCGGGCTGTTTGCCCGCCAACTCTGGCAGCCAGCGGCGCGCGGCAGCGGCGAGGCGTGCATGGTATACGGCATCGCGCCTGGTCACGCCGGCTCTGCCGTAGCGTCCGCCGCTCACCGTGAGGCGACCGTTTCCCGGCCTGAAATCGGCATAGGTGTACGGCGAGGCGTCCCAGAAGAGGGGGAAATCAGCGGGAAGATCAGCGGAGAAGGCCAGCGCGTAGATGCGCGCGTTGGCCTGGACAACCGGCCCGACGGCGCTGATGAGTCCGCGTGCGCATACGACGGCGCCACTGGCGAGAGTAAGCTGCCAGCGATGGCCGGCACGCCCATGGCGCACCTCCTGGCAGCGCTCCATAGGCGCTCGACCACACATAAGCACCCCTTCCGCGCGAGCCTGACGCGCCAGGTGGGCCAGTAACGTCAGCGGCTGAATGCGTCCTTCATCGGGCAGCCAGAGCGCGGCGACAACCCCCTGGGTATTCAGACGCTCACCGGTAGCCTCAGCCACCTGGGCCGCCGTCCATACCTCGGCCCGCAGGCCGGCATTGACGCGCGCACGCGCCTCCTGAGCCAGATTGCGTGCGGCACGCGCGCTCTCCGCCAGGCTGATAGCCCCGGTCAGGCGAGCAGAGAGGAGCGCGCCTGGACGCGCCGCCTCGTCAACGAGGGAGAGCAGCACACGCGTCGTCTCAGGCCAGAAGGCAGCTTCGGGGCCACCGGGAGGCAGATGAGCCAGGCTCATATTGATGCCGGCGCTTAAGATACCGGCATTGCGCCCCGTCGCTCCATAGCCCAGGCAGGCATTGCGCTCCAACAGCAGCACGCGCGCCCCCGCCCTACGCGCACCCAGCGCGGCGCTCAGGCCGGCCACGCCGCCTCCAATCACCACTACATCAACGGGCTGCTCCAGAGCCATACGCCCATCCGGCAGTTCCAGTTCGGCGCGCACACCGGGGTCGAGGTCAGCCCACCAGGGAATGTGATCGCGCAGAGAATCGCCAGTCAACTGAGAAGAGAGGGAAAGAGGGTCGGACGAGGTCTGTGGGTGTGGTTGCATAAGACTCCTACAGGCTGAATGTCGAGGATAGTATATATACAGGATAGGCATAAGACCTGCGCCTGTCAAGTGAACATATTCCAGACAGCCAGGGAGCTACCGGCCCTCCTGCGCCGGTAGCTCCCTTTCCTGGGTCAGAGCATCTGGTCGTCCTCAAGCTTACATGACTACCAGCGGCCGCATCATGTCATGCTCTTCGTGGTCCAGGATATGGCAGTGCCACACATACTCGTGCCCGCCGGTCCGCGGGCTGGGAGGAACACTGAACGGCACCGCCGGCAGGTCGAAACGCATAATCACGGAGGTCACATCGCCTGGATGCATACGCACCGTCTCCTTCCACCCCCGCTCGGTCTTGCCGGGTCCACGCGCAGGGCCGGTATAGCTGGGCGTGCCGTTGTATTTTTCCACGTTGAACGGTTGACGTGCCAGCACCTGCACGTTGACCAGGTGGAAGTGGATCGGGTGAGTGTCCCCTGTCAGGTTCGCGATCTGCCAGACCTCGGTCGCGCCAGCGCGCGGCGTCTCGGTCGCCGGGTCCATGTAGGCGCGCCCGAAATCGTCACCTATTGGCTGGTTTGTCCCCAGCAACTGGAGCAGGCGACCATAGTCATCAAAGGTCTCGTTGAGCGTCAACTGGCGGACCGGCACGCCCGGCGGCAGGTGCAGCACCCCGTTTTGGACCGCCGTCCCCGGAGGCACCAGGAACGGGTTGAGACCCGGCTTCAGATCGGTGTCCTCGGTGATGCATAGGGGTACGTCCTTGCCGGTTGCATGGCTAACCTTGAACCGCAGAATCTGGCGCGTGTTCGGCCCAAAGCCTGGTTGGGGCTGCGTGGGATTGCCGGGAGCGCCGGGGAAGTAGTCATTGAGAGGATCACCCATCGGGAAAGGCGCGGGCGCATCGTTGTAGAGGATGATCTTCTTCCCGGCAAACCCTTTGAAGTCGATGATGAGGTCCCAGCGCTCTGCCGGCGCGGTGACCAGGCTGCCGTCCAGCGAATTGGGATTGAACGGTCTGTTCGCGGGGACATGCACGGGATGAGGCAGGAAGCCGCCCTCCGTCCCAATTACCAGGAAGTCGGGGCCAGGTGCATTGGTGGGCCTCATCGTGCGAGGATCGAGGGTGATGCCGTCTGGACTTCCATCATCCACGTACAGTTGCAGATTCAGGAACCTGGCCTGACAGGCATTGAGGACGCGCAGGCGATAGTGCCGGGCCTCGATAGTCGCCTCGGGATACACGGTGCCATTGGCAAGCATAGTATCGCCAAACATCTCAGGGATAATCGAGGGGTCAGGGGGCAGGCCCAACGGGTGTTCTCCCAACTCCCAGCGGTCCGTCTCGTAGGTGTGCGGGTACCATAAACTGCCCACCCCGGTGAGGCCGGTCCAGGTGGGGTCTTTAGTAAGGATGTCAGGTCCGACAAAGATCTTGTCCTGGATGACGATGGGAATCTCGTGACCGCCGTTCTCTACGAAGTCAGGCAGGCCCTTGTTGCGCAGGTGACCTTCGAAGCTGTCGCGAATGATATAGGCAGAGGCGATCCCCGCATAGGCATTGAGCCTGGTGATATCCTGGGCATGATCGTGGTACCAGGCCAGCCTGGCACTCTGGTCGTTGGGATAGTAATGCTCTGCCTGACCCGGCTTGAGGCCCGGATTGAGTAGTTTGTAGATGTTGCCCTTTGCGCTGTGGACGCTTGGGCCGTAATGGCCCTCCGGCGTATACCAGGTGAGCGGGCCACCGTCACTGATCCAGGGCACGAACCCACCGTGCAGGTGCGTGACGGTCGCGTTCTGGTGCTTCCTGGCGTTGGGGAAGTTAGTGCTGGTGTCAACCGGCAGGATGTGCTTCGGCGGGAGCGTGTTGGTAAATGTGAGCTGAATCGGTACCCCACGCTGTGCCACGATGATGCCGCCAAGGTGCCTCTGGGGCTGTACTCCACCGCCCAGTGCCACGACCGGGTTATAGCCCCACATCGTCGTCGGGCCAAGGTTGGGATGCAACTGATCTGTGAACTGCCCGATAGTGAAGGAGTAATGGGTGACTCCCGTAACAGGAGCCGGGAAGGCGTCAGCCGCTGCGACCGGGATGCCCCCTGGGCCAACACCGCGCAAAGGCTGGGCGAACTTCTGCAGCCCCGCGCTCTGATAGAAGGCCAGCGCGGCCCTGCGATCGAAATACCAGGGTACAGCCAGCCCTGCTCCGACCGCCGCTGTACGTGCCAGAAACTGCCGTCTGTTCAACATGCGAAGGAATCCTTTCTGAACATACCATTTAAATAGCTTCATCCAGGATACAAAAACTGCGAATACCGTTTTTGCTCCTAACAACTTCATTTGCTATATTAGATCGCAGAGAACGAAAATATACGCTAATTCACCTCCTTTGAAAGCGCGAGCAATATTCATGAATCATTACTTATGAATATTGCAATGAAGAGATTACAAACACATCACAAACGTAAGCTCAGAAATAACATCTGTCTTACAAAGATCGCTTATAGACAACGGGCCTTGCGGCAAACATCGGTGCCTGCTCCGTGATCTTGCTCATGGACCAGGAACGAATATGCAGGAGCAGACTGTTCAGAAAATGTTGCTTTATGAGGGGGTTTCACACAGTAATCTGGCTATGATTACAATTGCCAGATTACTGTGTGAAGATTCAGCCGGGGTGTTCTAGATATTCTCGATTGGTGGTTCTGGCGTCACAACAGTCTCTGTTTCCGTCACGACCCCCTCTACAACAGGGGTGGGCGCTGGGGTTGCGCTTTGGGGCGGCAGCACCGGATTGGCGGCCTTTGTGGGGTCACCAGGCGGCATCACAGGGTTCCGTGGCGCCGCCTGGCCTTCGGATGGCAGCACAGAGTGTGCTAGCTCGGCCTCCCTGTCAGGCGGCATGATGGGATTACGCACTTTCGTTGGATCTTCGGGCGGCATTACAGGATTCGCTGGCTTCGCCGGGTCTTCCGGCGGCATAATGGGGTCTGTCATGATGTTCCTCCTTCTCTAGATACATTTCTATGCTGCGCATAGTCAAGCTATCCACAATGCTACAGATTACAAATCAAACGACCGCCCGGTATTTCTCGCGCTCTCCCTTCACGCAGGTTGTCGCTTATTTATATCGTAACACGATATTTTTTAGATGTCAATCAAGCGTGCGTCGCTAAATGGCGGAAGCCCATTGCATACAACGAGGCATACGCCCCCTCGCGCTGCAGAAGTTCCTCGTGTGTGCCCTGCTCTATGATGCGACCGGCTTGCAGGACGACGATGCTATCGGCGCCCTTGATGGTCGAGAGGCGATGGGCGATCACCAGGGCCGTGCGGTCGCGCAGCAGCCGGCGCAGCCCTTGCTGCACCAGCATCTCGGTAAAGGTATCGATATTGGCGGTAGCCTCATCCAGGATCAGGATACGTGGGTCGGCCAGCAGCGCGCGGGCAAAGGAGATGAGCTGGCGCTGACCCACACTGAGGTTGCGGCCGCGCTCGCGGATGGGCGTCTCGTAGCCGTCAGGCATCTGCACAACCAGGTCATGCAGGCCCACGGCGCTCGCCGCCGCCTCCACCTCCTCATCGCTAGCCTCAAGGCGACCGTAGCGGATGTTATCGCGAATAGTGCCGGTGAACAGAAAGGGGTCCTGGGGAACGACGCCGATCTGGCTTCGCAGCGAGTGCTGCGTTACAGCGCGCACATCGCGATCATCGATCAGGACCGCCCCCTGATCCACATCGTAGAAGCGCGTCAGCAGGCCCGCAATGGTGCTCTTGCCCGCTCCTGTCGGTCCCACGATAGCTACCGTCTGCCCGGCTTCAATACGCAGATTCAGCCCGTGCAGCACCGGATGTTCGGGAGTGTAGCCGAAGGTCACATCGCGGAATTCGACGCGTCCCGCGATCTGCGGCAGAGCCTGCGCGTCGGGCCGATCCTTGATCTGCACGGGCATGGCCAGAATCTGGAAGATGCGCTCAGCGGCCACACCAGCGCGTTGCAGTTGCGTGTACTGCTGGCTCAACTCGCGGATGGGGTCGAAGAAACGGTTGATGTAGAGGGTGAAGGCCACCAGCACGCCGACCTGCAAAGAGCCGCGCGCCACCAGCATGCCGCCGTAGACCACCACCAGCGCGATCGCCAGCGCCGCCACGATCTCCACCAGCGGCAACACGAACGCCGCCACCCGGCTGGCTTCCAGATTGGTATCGCGGTTATAGGCATTGAGATCATCGAACTCAGCACGATTGCGGTCCTCACGCGCCAGGCTCTGGATCACGCGCATGCCGGTGATGTTCTCCTGGAGCGTGGCATTAACCATCGAGATCGCCGAGCGCGTGCGCCGGAAAGAGCGCTGCGCGTGCCGCTGCCAGAAGGCCGCGATGATGAACATGATCGGCAAGACTGTGAAGGTGAGCAGCGCCAGCCCCACATTCATCACTAACATGGCCGCGATGATGCCCACCAGGGCCACCAGCGAGCCAAGGATAGAGAGCAGGCCCGAACTTAGCATTGACTCCAGCACATCGATATCGCTTTGCAGGCGCGACATCACGCGCCCGATCTGCGTGCGATCGTAGAAGCTCAACGAGAGTTGCTGCAAATGAGTAAACATATCTGCGCTAAGGTGATAGAGGATCTGCTGACCGGTCCAGGACATGCTCCAGATCTGCCAGTACTGTGCCTGCCACATCACGACATTCACCACCAGCAGGATGATGCTAATCACAGCCAGGCCTCCCAGGTCGCCGTGGCTGATAAAGCGGTCGATAGCCACCCCAATCAGGTAGGGATTGGCCAGGTTGGCGGCGGTGTAGAGCAACATCAGCACGATGCTGGCCAGCGTGGTCAGACGATAGCGCCCAAGGTACGGGCCGAAGTCGGCGATCAGGTGCCAGTCGAACTTCTTTGCCTCGCTCTCGTCCGATGAGGCCAGGCTATTCTCGCGCCAGCTATAGCTCCGCCGCCTGCTAGCATACGATTCAGGCTTCATCGCAGCACCTCTCTCTTCTCCTCGTTATCCGAGGCGCGTTCTCCCTCACGCTGGCCCTGCTGATGATGACCGTTGTGGGAACCATTCTGAGGCTGGCTCTGGTAGCTCAGCAGGCGCGCCTCAAACTCCTCCTGCTCGCGCAATTGCAGATCGTAGAGCCGGGCATAGGAACCGTTGCGCGCCAGCAAGGTCTCGTGAGTCCCGCGCTCCACAATCGCGCCCTTCTCCAATACCAGGATCTGCTGGGCGCTCTTGATCGTGCGCAGGCGCGAAGCCACCACAAAAGTGGTGCGACCGCGC
>JBDTHH010000243.1:0-2703 GCA_039937055.1 Ktedonobacteraceae bacterium
CCGGGCGCGCCGCCCAGACCCTCTACCAACGCGCGGAATTGCTCAGTAGCCAACAACAGTCGCCACAGCCGGAAGCCAAAACGTTCTCCGGGTACAGCGATAAGACCCAGCAACATCCATGGCCACCCCATCGCTCTACTGACGATTAACATGACATCGGCAGATGAGCCCACTGTGCCGGGTACATTCCCTACCTGGGATAGCGAGTTTAGGCGCGTCTAAGAAATAGCCCGTATTACCTATCGCGGAGACGTTTTTATTGTGCTATGATTGTCAAGGCGCGCTTCCCGGATTGTGTCGCCCTGGCGCAGGAAGCCGTGGGAGTTGTAGATAATCCTGATGTGTTGCGTCATCTAAATATCAAGATCAGCATCGCGCGCTCCGAGGACGAGGCCCGGCGACTGCTCTTGACAATGCGCCCTGAAAGTAACTGACCCGGCGACCACGACCAGTTGCATCTGGCCCTCGATGCTTGCATGTCATCAGCAAGCATCGAGGGCCAGCTATGCTCCACGTTCCTCTAATTATTCCTCGTCCGGCAGGCTCACAGTAATCGAGCCATCGCCTTCCAGGCGCACAGGGTATGTCTGGATATCTTGCCGGGCGGGGCCGCGCAGCACTTTGCCGGTGCGTACATCGAACTGGGCCCCGTGCCAGGGGCAGGTGAGCACCGGGCCATCGAGTTCGCCCTCGTTCAGGGGGCCGCTAATATGGGTGCAGTTGTCGGTACACGCGTAGACGGCGCCATCCACCTTCGCCAGGCAGATCGGCTCGCCATCTACCTCCACTGCCAGCAGTTCGCCATCGGCTAAATCGTCCATCCTGGCTACATTCGCGAAATCCGCCATAGTCAACCTCTTGCTGTGTTTTTGTTCTTCAGCCACCTGCCCACTTATATGCCCCTACCCTGCACGGCAAGAATGCTGCCGGTGACGCCATCGCTCTCGGCGCTCACCAGGAAGAGGGCGGCATCCACGATCTGCTGCATGCTCACCCATTTCTTGCTCAGTTCTTCGGGTGAGGGCTTCAGCGCCTCAATGTTCGATTGCGTGACGATCAGGCCGGGTCCGATGGCATTCACATAGATACCTGACTTCTTGCCTTCCTGGGCGAATGTGCGCGTCAGCGCATCCACGCCGGCCTTGGCACAGTTATAGGCCAGCATCATGGCACCGGACCCCTGCACGCCGCCCGCGCGACTGAAGTTGAGGATCTTGCCGCGTCCCTGGCTCACCATGATTGGCCAGGCAGCTCGCGTGCAGAGAAACGCGGAGCGCAGGTTATTGTTTAGCTCATACTCCCAATCGGCCAGGGAGAGTTCATGGGGTGGACCATACTTTGTCAGCCCACCGGCGAGGTTCACCAGGATATCGATACGCCTATAGGCCTCCAGAGTGCCCTGCACAAGCGTGCGTGCGCCCTCTTCCGTAGTCAGGTCGGCCGCGATACCCACAACCTGGGCGCCTTCAGCCTGGAGTTCCTGTGTCCGGGCAGCCACGCGCTCGCTGCTGCGCGCACTAATGGCCAGTCTGGCACCAGCGCGCGCGAAGGCGGAGGCGAGCGCGAAACCTACCTGGCCCGCGTGGCTGACGCCGGTGATCACCGCGACCTGGTCCTCTAAGCGCATGGCATCCCTATCCTTCATCTTCATCTGCCGGCTGGCGCTCTAAGCCGGCCATCACCAGGCTTCGGTGGAGCACACGCAGGCCCAGAAAGGCGCATTTCGTGCGCGCGGGGCTGATCGAGATACCCAGCGCCTCCAGCACATCGTCCTTGCCAAGCTTGACAACTTCCTGCACTGTCTTGCCCTCGATCATCTCGGTGAGCATGGAGGCCGACGCCTGGCTGATTGCGCAGCCGCGCCCCTTAAAGCGTACCTCCTTCACCCGGTCACCCTCCACCAGCAGGTCCATGCTCAATTGATCTCCGCACAACGGATTGGAGTCCTCGGCATGGATAGTGGGATGCTCCAGCTCCCCATAGTTGCGTGGATCACGATAATGATCCAGGATATACTCTCGATAATCCATTGACATACTTTTGTCCTCACCGCGTGTAGAGCATTCTATAATCGAAAAATTTGCAGAGCTTTGTGCAGCCCCTGTACCAGCACATCGATCTCTTCGCGCATAGTATAGACATAGAAGCTCGCGCGCGCGGTCGCACCCAGGTCGAAGCGCTCCATCAGAGGCTGCGCGCAATGATGTCCGGCGCGAATGGCAACGCCGGCCTCCTGGTCAAGAATTGAAGCCAGGTCATGTGGATGAACATCCCCCAATGTAAAGGATATCACGCCACCGCGCCGGGAGGCCTCTGGCCCGTAGATCGTCAGACCTGGCACAGCACGCAGTTGTTCCAGTGCGTAGGCGGTGATCTCCTGCTCGTGCCGTAAGACATTCTCCATACCGAGCGCGTTCAGATAATCAACCGCCGCCCCCAGCCCGATGGCCTCGGCAATTGCGGGGGTACCGGCCTCGAACTTCCAGGGCAGGTCATTCCAGGTGGACTCGCGCAGGCTAACGCGGCGAATCATATCACCGCCGCCCATGAAGGGCGGCATGGCCTCCAGCAGGTCACGCTTGCCATACAACACGCCAATCCCCGTGGGACCCAGCATCTTGTGCGCGCTGAAACATAGGAAGTCCGCGTCGAGCGCCTGCACATCTACCGGCATATGTGGCACGCTCTGTGCCGCATCAATCA
>JBDTHH010000244.1:0-24828 GCA_039937055.1 Ktedonobacteraceae bacterium
AAGCGCCTTTTCGTATCCGATTATCTTCCTGCCCTTTATCAGCTCGGCGTTTGTGCCAACCAGGACGATGCCGCTGGTCGTCAGGGTCTTTGCCGAAAACCAGCCAGTGACGGCGATAGTGGACACCATCCGTGCGTTACTGTCTGGACAGCCAGTGTCTCAGGAGATATGGGTTGCTCTTGCATGGTGCGTCGGCATTCTGTTGGTGGCCTACTTCTTTGCGATGAGGGCATATAAAAAGCGAGTGTGAAAAGAGGGCAGGATCCGAGGAAAGGAGTTCATACCCTCTCTGCTCTTTATCGACACTTTAAGCACATCCTTACTCTTGGCAATGTTCCACAGCGGGGAAAACGGGGGGGACATGTTGGGACCCCAACATGTCCCCGATGTCTTGAGAACTGATTCCTGTCCTTAGCGTACAGTTTTCAGGTTTCGATACGCTGACCCCAAATTGGGACGAAAAAACCTTGCATATGACGTTACGTCATGGTGTATAGTTCCAGATTGTAAGGAGGAAGCACGTGGATCGCCAATATTACACAACCAGCCAGTTTGCGCAGAGGGCCGCGGTGACAGCGCGTACCTTGCGTTTTTATGACAGCGTGGGTCTCCTCTCGCCTTCTGAGTATACAGAGGCGGGCCACCGGCTCTACTCGGAGGAGAATCTGGGGAATTTACAGCAGATTCTGGCACTGAAATTTCTGGGATTCTCATTGGAAGAGATCAAAGCCTGCTTGCAGACCGATCCGGAACGTTTGCGGGAGACGCTGGCGGCACAGAAGGCCATGATGCGTGAGAAGCGCAGCCATCTGGACGCGGTGATTCAGGCCATTGAGAAAGCGGAGTCGGTGCTGCGAAGCAACCACGGCGGCTGGGAATCTATCGTCAATGTGATCCAGGTGATGAGTATGGAACAGAATAAAGAGTGGGCGCATAAGTACCTGACCCCGGAACAACAACAGAAGATGGCCGAGATCTCCCGCAAGTCCTACAGCCCTGAAGCGGCGCAGAAAATGGCGGAATGGGGCAAGAACTGGACGGAGGAGGATCAGCAACGAGCCAGCCAGCAGTGGGATGCAGTTTTCACGGAGTTGAGATGCCTGGTAGCAGAGGGCCAGGACCCCACCGGCCCCGAGGGCCAGGCACTGGCAAAACGACAAAGTGAGCTGATTGGGCAATTCACTCGCGGCGACGCAGATGTAGAGGCTGGTCTCAAACAATGGTGGAAGAACCAGGACGAACTGCCCGCCACAGAGAGGCCGCTAGGGATGTATAGCTACAGCAAGGAGGAGGGCGCATTTCTGAAGCGCGCGCTGGAGCACTATAAGCAAGGTTAAATTTTCTTATAGTCACAATTCCTCAGCATCGGGTGGCGGCACATAGTAGCCGACGCCCAGTTCGTTATGTAGGAAGCGTGGCTGTGTGGGGTCCGGTTCGAGTTTGCGACGCAGGTGTCGCATGAAGGTGCGCAGATACGTATTCTCGCCGGTATAGTCGGGGCCCCAGACGCGTTGTAAGAGATCGCGGTGGGTGAGCACTTTGCCTGCGTTGCGCGTGAGTTCGCGCAGCAGGTCGTATTCAGTGGGGGTCAGGTGAACCTCCTGGCCGCCGGAGCGCACGACCCGGCGCGCGAAATCGACGACCAGCCCGTTCTCGCCACCGCTGCAATAGGTCGCGCGCTCTGTCTTGTCCATGGCGCGTCCGCTGCGCAGGCGCTCTGTCTCTTCGGCGCGCCGCAGGGCCACGCGCACACGCGCCAGCAGTTCGTTTAAACTAAAAGGCTTCGTCAGGTAGTCGTCGGCCCCCTGGTCCAGCGCTTTAATCTTGACAGGCTCTTCGTCGTGCGCAGACAGGATGATCACCGGGGTGCTGCTCCATTCGCGCAGGCGGCGCAGGAATGCCAGCCCGTCTAATGTTGGCAACGAAAGATCGAGCAAGACAAGCTGCGGTTGAAAGATCGCTGCCAGATCAATAGCCTGCGCGCCATCGCGTACTGCCTGGACCTGAAAGCCTCGCGCCCTCAACTGCGCCTGCAGAAAGGTGCTCATGGGCAGGTCGTCCTCGACACAGAGGATACGCACTTTCTTCTCACTCGCCGCCATGGTTTCTCCCTCCTAACTTGGACGCCATCAACTACGTCCCTCACATCTTCATCCGGACGCCATCAATAGCGCCTCTACATGTATGTTCGCTTGCCTACGTATACCACAGGGAGGATAAATGAGAAAATTGCCCCCTGGCCGGGGCTGCTTTTCAGTGTCAGGGTGCTGCCGTGGGCCTCGATGATGCCCCGGCTGATGTAAAGCCCCAGACCTGTGGCCGGACTCCAGTGACCAGCGCCGCGCCGTCGCATCGTCGCTGGCTGTCCAGGCCGGTCGGCTGCTGGACGCCTGCTCGCTGCAAAGGCGCTGAAGCGCGTGAACAGCTCCTCCTGCCGCTCCTGGCTCATGCCCGGTCCCTGGTCTATCACACGCAGCTCGACCCCGCCTGGTTGCCCGTCTCCTGGCCCGAAGACCGGCTCGGCTTCCAGGTACACCGTGCCGCCTTCAGGTGCGTAATGGAAGGCATTACTGAGCAAGTTGATCAGGACCCTGATGATGAGTTCGTAGTCGGCCCGCACAGCGGGTAAATGAGGTGGTACCCGGATCTCTAGCTGCCGATTCGAGGCGGCAATCAAGGCCTCCAGACGATCCTGAAGATCCTCCACTAGCTCTGGCACCAGCACCGCTTCATATTGCAGGCGCAGGGCCCCGGCCTCGATACGCGAGGCATCGAGAAACTGGTTAATCATACCTACCAGGCGCTCAACTTGCTCGTCGGCGGTCTTTAAGAAGGCAAGCTGTTCTTCGATGGACCATTGGAGATCGTCGGCCTGCAAGGCGCTGAGATGGGCCCGGATGTTGGCAAGCGGCGTCTTGAGTTCGTGGGCCATCGTCGTAAAAAAGTCCTCGCGAACGCGCTCCAGGGTCTTGATCCTGGTGATATCGTGCCAGACCAGGACCGCACCTGTAATCGTGCCACTGCGCGTGCGCAGCGGCGCCGCATTGTCAAGCAGGTAGAGCGTCTGCCCGCCCGGCTCAGTGATGTGCAGTTCGGCCTCGCTGGCCTGGCCCCTGTGTAGAGCGCGAGCCAGGGGGCGTTCCTCGTATGGGATGTCTTCGCCGGAGGCGCCCGACATGGGGACTGCGCGTAGCAAGTTCTCGACATCCATGCCCGTAATCTGCTTGATCGCTGCAGCGGGATCATCGAAGGTCCCGACCGCCAGTCCCATGCGCTGTATAAGCTGAACCGCCTGGTGGTTGACGATCACGATGCGCTGGTTCTCGGTGGAGATAAGCATCACCCCTGAGGGCAGGCGCTCCAGCAGCAACTGCATGCGCGCGCTCTCCAGCACCTGGGCCGCGCGGGTGGCCTGCAATACCTGGTTGCGCTCGTAGAGTTCCGCTGTGCGAGCCACCACCTCGGCCTCGATGCGCTCCCGTGCCCGTGCCTGCTCAGTGACATCATGATACACAACGACGAAGGCAAAGATATCACCCAACTCGTCGTGGATGGGCGCGGAGGAGCGGCGTATCGTGTAGGATTGGCCATTGGCCCCCACGATCTTCAGTTCGTCAACGCTTCTCTCCAGGGCGCGGCGTTCAAGTTCCATGATAGCGTCTGGACCGCTAGGGATAGCTTCAGCGAAGGTCGCTGTGCTGTAGGCCATGGCTCTGGAGATGTGCATGCCGAGCACATCATCCGACCAGCCCAGCAGCGCGCGTATAGCGTGATTGACATCCGCTACGCGCCAGCGCGCGTCATAGATGATGACGCCGTCGGGGATGGCCTGCATGATGTTCTCGCGCTGGCGCACATTGCGGCTGGCGGTGCGCGCCAGGCTATTGATGCTGAGGAACAGACGTGCGTTGTGGATGGCCAGCCCGGCCTGCTGCGCGAACTGTTCCAGCAGCTCGACCTCCTCGGCGGGGAAGCCGCGCGCGCGCCGGTGGTACACCTCAATGGTCCCCAGGACCGGGCCGGCAGGAGCAGAGGAGGCGCTCTCCTCCCCAGCCAGTGGGCGCGAGCGCTCCACCTGCTCCGCGCTGGGGTCAAAGATAGGGACGCAGAGCACAGAGCCAGGGCGCCGGGGTGTCCCTTCGTCGTTGAGCATGGGTAGCTCCAGATCCGGTCTGCTCCGTGTGTCCTCAATGATCAAGGCGCGTTGCTCGCGTACTGCATGCTCCAGTAAGAGCTGCTCGCCCAGGTGGGGATGCCAGTCCTGCGAGCGGAGGTGCAGTCCCTTCTGAGCCGCCAGTGAGGCGGTAGGCGCGGTGGTCCGTATGGGTTGCGTCCTCGCTGGCCGCTGCTCTTCGAAGCCGGGAAGATCGCGATCGATGTCCGCGACCGCCTGGTCGGCCAGCAGGATAGCGCAGCGCGTCGAACCGACCATCTCCTGTACAGCCTGAAGGATGCGATCAAGCACGCTGGGCAGCGCGAACGGCCCGGTGATCGCCGAGGAGATATACTGGATGGCCTTCAAGAGCAGGCGTGAGCGGACCTGCGTGGTGACATCTTCGACGGTCACAAGTAAGGTATGTGCCCTGCTCTCACTGGCCGGCTGTTGCTCACCGGTTATACGCGAGCCTGGCCATGGCTCGATAGAGACGCGCCAGTAGGTACGTCCTCTGGTGCCGAGGAAGCCTTCGTAAGGGATGTCGGAAAAGGTGATGCTTTGTCCGCTGGCGCATACCTCTTGCAAATGCGGAAGCGCCTCTGTGTACATCTCCTCTGGCAAAACCCCATCTAAACTCTGCCCGATCACTCCCTGTGTGCGCCAGGGTTCCTCAAGGAGTGTGAGCAGATATGGGTTGATATAGCGAACGCGCATAGTGGGGCAGTCAAGGATCGCTGCCCCGACCAGGATACGCCTGAGAATGAGTTCGAGTTGCGCAGATTGCTCTGGCTCCATAGGTGTACGATTTCTAGGTAGTCCTATCTATTCAGCCCACGCAATGCAGTGTGTCCCTATATTGTAGCATATCCATTCCGTTGCCGAACCCTGACTATGCAGGCGCCCTACGAAATCGCACGCGCGATGAGGAATGCTGCCCCCGCTGCTAATCCGCCAATCAGGGCAGTCTGAAGCCCACTACGTACAGGACCCGCTCCCGTAAAACGCCCCTTAATGAAGCCAAAAACGAGTAGCGCGATCAGGGTCACGATGACTGAGATGTACAGTGCGGTCGAAGCTGCATGCACAAGCAGATACGGGCTGAGTGGGATCAGGCCACCGACGATGTAGGAAACGGCAATGGTGAGCGCGCTGGTCAGGGCGCGCCTGGGGTTGGGCTCCTCCAGACCGAGTTCAAAGCGCATCATAAAATCTACCCAGGCCGTGGGTTGTTTGCTCAGAGCCTCCACAATGGGTTCACTCTGCTCTGCCGTCAGCCCGTAGGATGTAAAGACCGCGCGCACCTCCTCCTTCTCGGCCTCCGTCTTCTCTTTGACCTCCATTTCTTCGCGCCTGCGCTCGCTGGCGTAATGCTCGGCATCGCTTCTAGCGGCCAGGTAGCCACCCAGGCCCATAGCGATGGAGCCGGCAGCGATCTCGGCGAACCCCGCCGTCACAATAATGTTCGTGGTGCTTACCGCGCCCGATAGCCCGGCGGCCAGGGCGAAGGGAACGGTGAGCCCGTCTGACATGCCGATGACAATATCACGAACGGTCTCGCCCGCGGTAAAATGTTGCTCGGTATGGGGCGTTTGAGGCATAGGTTTTCTCACTTTCTGTTGTATCCACTGTATCGTACACGCTGAGTTTCCTACGTGGCAAGTTTTCGCCTTTGGGAGGATCATATTTGTCTCCCCTCAGGAATTCTGCTATGATGGTAGCCTATTCTATCGTAGGGACGCCAATAGGTACGTCCGGGGGAGCAAGTATGGAGGATATGCGGGGCAAGCGCGTGCTGGTGATGGGCCTGGGTCTGCAAGGCTCAGGGATGGCCGCGGCGCGCTACGCGGCCCAACAGGGGGCCATTGTGCGGGTGACCGATATGAAATCGGCGCAGGTGCTGGCGCCTAGCGTGCAGGCGTTGGCCGGCCTGCCGATTGAGTTTGTGCTCGGCCAGCATCGCGACGAAGATTTTCTGTGGGCCGATATCGTCATTCGCAATCCGGGTATCCCGCGCTCCTCGCCGTACCTGCGCCTGGCCCGTGAGCATGGCGCGCGTATCGAGATGGAGCTGGCGCTCTTTATGCTGGCCTGCCCCGCTCGCACGCTTGGCATCACCGGCACGCGCGGCAAAACTACCACCTCCACCCTGCTGTACGAAATCCTGCGCGCCAGCGGCACACCCACGCTCCTGGGAGGCAATGTGGCGGGCGTGGAGACGCTCTCGCTGCTGCCCCAGATTCGCCCCGATATGCTGGTGGTGCTGGAGATGTCGAGCTGGCAGCTTGAAGGCTTTGCACCGCATAAGATCAGTCCGTCTGTCGCGCTGATGACGAATATCTATCCCGACCACCTGAACACCTATGAGAGCATGCAGGAGTATGCTGAAGCCAAGGCGCAGATCTTCCGCTACCAGCGCCCGGAGGATATCGCGGTCTTCAATTACGATAATCCCTGGACGCGCCGTTTCGGGGAAGAGGCCCCGGCACACACCTGGTTTACCAGCCTCGAACGCGGCGGCAGCTTCGCACGTGGCTCCTCTGAGATGATGCCCTTCGCCTTCAGCGATACACCCCTGGCGGGGAGGCACAACCTTGAGAATATCTTGCTCGCCACCACAACGGCCCGCCTGCTTGGTGTCCCTGACGAAGTGATCGCGCGGACAGTACGCACGTTTCATGGTGTGGCTCATCGCCTGCAAGAGGTGGCCGTGGTGAATGGCGTCACGTATATCAACGATAGCACCAGCACGACCCCGGTGGCCGGGCGCGTGGGCATCGAGGCCTTTGATGCGCCAATTGTGCTGGTCGCGGGCGGCAATAGCAAGCATCTGCCGCTGGAGGACTGGCCCACGCAGATCGCGCAGCGCTGCCGGGATGTGCTGTTCCTGGGCGGCAGCGGCACGGATGAACTGTTGCCGGCATTGCGCGCGGAGGTCGCGGAGCTTGGCATTCCCGATCCCGTGCGCGGCGTGTTCGACGACTTCACAACAGCCATGGATAACGCCGTTGCTCTCGCCAGGCCCGGCGATGTGCTGCTCTTCTCGCCAGGCTTCACTAGTTTCGGCATGTTCCTCAATGAATTTGACCGCGGCAATCAGTTCGTCGCCTATGTTCATCGCCTGGAGCAGAGTCCAACCGGATCGTAAGCGCATTCCCAAAAACTCCTATATTGGTATTTGTCGCTCTGAATATTCGTTGTAATAAACAGAGGCGAGCGACCAATCGCCCTGGGCGTGTTCAATCGCGTTCCTCTATATCGTGGGGGGAAAACAGATTTATGCGGCTTATCGAGCGTTCTGAGAGGTATCGTCAGACACTGATAGCGTTTGTCAGCATCTGTCTCCTGGTGCTGCTCTCGGCTTGCCAGGGGAATACACAGGGACAAACTACCCCTGGCGCTCCAACGGCGCAAGGGCAGACAGGGCAGGGGAACTCCGTGACTGTGCAAGTAGCCGGGCACCAGAACACTCCCGGCGCCCAGAAAACCCCCTCTCCGCGCAACAAGTTCAATGCAGGCTCAGCGCCAGGACCAGTTACCACCGGCGGTGGCTCGCTACCAACAGGCATGCCGCGTTATTTCAGTTTCGGCGTCATGAATGATCCCAACGATGTCGCCGAGCTTGATGCGATGCGCAGCCAGAACAAGACGGCCTTTAGCTTCAGGTATCAATACCTATCGGGCGGAGTGAATACCGGGCATGGCTGGGAAACCTATAATCAGCCCACTGGCCAGTATGCGCTCTATTACATGCAGACCAGCGCGCAGCATGGCTACATTCCAGGCCTCGTGTATTACGATCTCTGCCAGAGCAATGGTCCGCAGGGAAGCGGCTGTAGCGGACGCGATAATCTGCAAGATCCGGCCAACCTGGCCAGCCCGGCGGTGATGAATGCCTACTATGCGAACTGGACGCTGCTGATGCGTGAGATAGGCACCTTTGGTAAACCTGCGCTGGTGATTGTCGAGCCTGACCTGTGGGGCTTTCTGGAGCAAACGGTCCTCGCGGGAACGAATAGTGCCGCCAGCGTCCCTGCCAGCGTGAGTTCTTCCGGCTATGCTGACGCCGCCGGATTTCCCAATACGGCGCAGGGCTTCGCCTGGGCCTTGCTGCACATGCGCGATAAGTACGCTCATAATGCGATCCTGGCCCTGCACGCTTCATCGTGGGCCGCCGGCCCCGATGTGGCAAGCGATAGCAGCAGCGGGCTGGATGTCAATGCCGTTGCGCGCCGCGAGGCGAATTTCCTTAACAGTGCGGGCCTGAGCGGCAATCCGGCGGGTGTCTCCCGCTGGGATCTCCTCTCCAACGATGTCGCCGACCACGACTCCGGTCAGCCCGGCGGCCACGCCTGGTGGGATCGCTATAACCGCATTTTCCCCAACTTCGCGCGCTACCTCAACTACATCGGCGCGCTTACCCAGGACACGCAGCGCCGGGTCGTGATGTGGCAGGTGCCGGTTGGCAACCAGTATTTCGACTCTATGAACAATGCGCCGGGCCATTACCAGGACAATCGCGCGGAGTACATCCTGGGTTACACCAGCAGTTTCGCGCGCGCCGGCATCGTCGCCGTCCTCTTTGGTCCCGGCAATGGCGGCACCATGAATGGGGATAGGATGCACGATGGCGTGACTAACCCCGCGCCGATCAATACCTACGAATGCAATCTCTGCAACAATCATAGGAGCAGCTACCCCGACGACGACGGCGGCTTCCTGCGCATCTTCACCGGGCAATACATGCAGCATCCTATCGCGTTGACGTAAGGAGGGGAGTGGACTGACACAGTTCATTTGCCAGGTTGGAACATGGCGTCCGCGAGGGACGCCACTACACATAAGGCCATCGCGCTCCCTTTCGTAGCTGCGCGATTTTATCGCGTGTGTCAAGCCAGCACACGCGCCATAAAATCGCGCAGCTACGAAAGAGGGAGCACTAGAGCAGGTGTTTCTGGAAGTGGTGGCGGATGTCGCGGTGCCCTTCAAGGGTCCCGATCAGTTCATAACCGAGTTTCTTGTACCATTCAGGGGCCTCGAAGTTCATCGTGCTCAGGTAGACCTGGCGGCATCCCCTGGCGCGGGCTTCCTGTTCGGCGGCCTGCATTAAGCGGGTGCCATGACCTTTGCCGCGCAGGTCCGCGCGAACCCAGACAACATTGATCTCGACCCAGCCGCGTTTGGTCCATCCTAAAACTCCACCGACAACGTGACGGTCGCTGTCTCGCAGGAGGACAGCCAGAAGTTGCAGATCGGTGAGTTTCGAGTGCTCTTCGATGTTGTCCCAGAGTCCTTGCTGGACAATGTCCATGTCTTCTTCAGATGCGTCGTTCTCGACGCTGACGGTATAGGCTTCCTTGTTTTCGAGGGGTTACTAGATTGACAGGGGCAGAACATACTCTAAGCCATAGATGCTCTCTACAGGCGGCTTAAGCTGCATAGATGAGATAGCTCCCATGTCCTGAAAAATCTTTCAGGATTCCGCTTTTCTTCCTTTTTGCAGCAGAAGCAGTCGCGTTCTGCCCATTCTGGAGCGTTAGAGTATGTTCTGCCCCTGTCAATCTAGTGACCCCTACGCGGACCGGAGCAGAAATTGGTTGACACGCGAAAAGGAGCGTGCTATCTTAATCATAGTTGCTGCTCTGAGCAGCACGAAACTTCCGCCACAGAAGATAAGAAAGGCATAGCTATGACTGGCACGACAACGAAGCCTACCGCAGGGTGGTGCTTTCGCTCTCGTGGGGGTGTGCAGGACGTTGATGCGCTTCGTGTCGCCCAGGGCCGTACTGTGTCCTTTTTTGGGAAAGACGCTGGCACGAAGGAGATAACGTAGCGTAGCGTCAAATCGGCAAGCCGTGGGTGATACGAAATAGGTGTGCCTGCGGCTTTTCTTTTTATTTCCATTCTTTCCCTATTGAGAAGGCCGTTGGGCGCGATGTGAAAGCTGCCCACGGCTTTTTTGTGTGGATTGTCTGTCAAAGACATGCAAGAATGGAGTTTTCCTCCGATGAAATCTCACGAGGATCAGACCAACCCGGCGCCTCTCTGGCGTAATCACAACTACTTGCTCCTGCAAGGGGGCCAGATAGTTTCATATATCGGGAACCAGCAACAATTCATTGCCCTCCCGCTTTTAGTGCTGGCCCTCACGGGTTCCGCGGTGCAGGCGGGTTTCGCCATTGGTTCCAATGCTGTGGCGACGATTGTCGTCAGCCCCATCGCGGGTGTGCTCGTAGACAGGTGGAACCGCAAGACGACAATGATGCTGTGTGATACTGGACGCATGCTCGTTACCCTGACCATTCCTCTGGCTTTCTGGTCGCATACGCTCACGATGCCCCAGATCTACGTGGCAATGGCAATCGCCAGCATTCTTGGCACGATTTTTAGCGTCGCGAACGCCGCCACACTGCCCACTGTAGTAACACAGGGCCAGCTGCCAGCGGCCCTCTCGCAAGTGCAGGCAGCCTACACCAGTGTGCGCGTCGCTGGCTCGCTCATCGGCGGCACACTGTATAGTATTGGGAAGGCCATCCCATTCCTGGTGAATGCGCTCTCCTTTGGCGTATCGGTGCTTTCGCTGGGTTTCATGCGCGGAAATTTTCAGAGGTCCGAAGAGGATTCGCGCCAGCCGCTGCTTGCATCCATCGCCGAAGGCTTTGCGTGGTTGTGGAAGCAGCCGCTCCTCAGATTCCTCACCATCGTGAACGGGGCAGATAGCTTGCGCTATGGTGCAGGCTATCTGATCATCCTGATTCTGGCGAAGAATATACACGCAACCCCCAGCGGCATAGGCGCAATCTTTACGGCGGCGGGGGTAGGCTCGCTACTTGGGAGCATCGCCAGCAACTGGGCGCGCAAACACCTGAGTTTTGGCAAGATTACAATAAGCATGCTCTGGCTTGAGGCCCTGATGTTCCCCCTCTATGCGATTGCACCCAACGTGTTTATTATGTGCCTGGTGGCGGCGGCAGAAGAGTTCGTCGGCCCGATCTATACCATTTCGCTGGCTACCTACCGGCTTATGGCCACGCCTGATGCCATGCGTGGTCGCATGAGCAGCACCGTGCAACTGGTGATGCAAGGATCGCAATCCGTGGGAGCCATCGTTGGAGGGCTGCTGATTCAGGCAGTGAGTGCGCAGGGGAGTGCGCTTATATTCGGCGTGTGGCTGATTCTTCTAGCCGTCGCTACCACCGTGAATAAACGCGTTCGATGTGCATCGCTTCCTGCTACTGGATCAGCCTTTTGATGAGCAGGTAGCCAATAGGAGCAGATCGCAAGGATGCGATCTATTTTACCGATCCCGAAGGTAATATGATTGAAGTCTACTGGCCTCCAGAAAGACAGGACTACCAGCCTCCAACGGATGACCTGGGTCAACATATGGCATCCATATCAGGACGAAAAGATGTTTTTTACCGTTTACGCCCCAGATGAACCTTAAAAAGAATCCTCAAGAAGCCTGGTATCTGTCAGGCCCTCAATGAATTGGGGGTCTGTTTCCCCGGCTACCCAACCGCAGTCTTAGATCTCCATAGATGAATACGTACCTGCGAATACGATTTTTTGCGCTTTCTATACTGGCAAAGGAAAGGCACTCATAGTGAGGCCTACCTTGTAGTGTCGTGTATAGAACGCCTCTTTTTTTGAGGTAGAAGGGACTGTCTATCGTGAACAAACACATGCTGAAATGGAGCTTTCTGGCCCTTGTCTTCCTGCTCGCTCTGGAGATGAGCTGGAGTAGCAGTCCGGCGCTGGCTGCTCACCATTCGGCGACTGTCTCCTCAGGTGCTCGGGTGACCACGCCAGCGGCAGAGTCTGCTGTTCGAGCCTACTGGACTCCTCAGCGTATGCAGTCTGCTCTGTCTGGTGATCAGCTACTGCATCAGGCCAAAGTCGCTGCCCATGCGCCCGCCCGCACTGGCGCGGCCGGCAGTCAGGCTCCTACTGCTCCTCACAAGGCTGTGGCAGCACAGGCAGCCGCTCCTCGTATTGGAGTTGCTCCCAGGGCTTACTCGCTTCCTTACCCCTACTCTTTCCCCTGGTCGACGGTGGGGAAAGTTTTCTTTACCGATCCGGCGACCGGGTACAACTACCAGTGTTCGGGAACGGCGACCACCAGCCATAACCTGAGTACGGTTGATACCGCAGGTCACTGTGTGGCCGCGGGAGGCGGACGGCGATTTTACTCCAACTGGGTCTTCTGTGCCCAATATTATTACGGCTGTCGGACCGGGTACTTGTGGACAGCGCGTCAGTTGTGGACGCACTACTACTGGTATTACGACGGCTGGTTCGCCTATGACTACGGGGCAGCGGTCCTGAATGCCAATAGCAGTGGGTATGCGGTCAATGTGGTTGGTGGAGCTGGCTGGACGTACGGTCAATCCTATTACCAGTATTTCTATGCCTTTGGGTACCCGGCCGCTCCTCCATTTGATGGAGGCCGTCTGTGGTACTGTCCTTCGTCGCTCTACGCGTTCGATCGGCCCAGCCCAGGTCCAACGACATTGGGCATCACCTGCAATATGACAGGCGGGTCCAGTGGAGGCGGCTGGCTGATCTCCATCGGCAACACGTTCGGCTATGTCAACGGGCATAACGACTACAAGTATAACAATGACGTGAACCACATGTATTCTCCTTACTATGGAAGTGACTGGTTCGCCGTCTTTAATGCCGCTCAGAACGCGTAGCGTCGAGTAGCCGTTTCTGAAGGCGGGGGAGAGTTTGCACTTCGCTTCCGCCTTCAGAAAATGGGCATTCCCTACACTCTGCCTCCTAGCAGCTTCATCAGCCGTAATTCCTACTCAGTACCGCAGGACTATTTACAGTCGTATGTTTCGATGGTACTCTGCCATAAGATTGATGAGCATGCATGTACTCGCCTGAATGCTGGCCAACCGCTGAACAGTGATACCCCACAACTTCTCTGCGCACCTGGCCGCAAATGGTGACGATGTTTTCATCGCTATGTGTTGATATATTGTGTGGAGTGAACTATGACGGTACTTGTGACGGGTGGGGGGGGCTTCCTTGGTAGCCACGTGGTGGATCTCCTGCTGGAGCAGGGTGAAGCCGTGCGTATCCTTGCACGACCGGCTGAAGATGTCACGCGGCTGGCGGAGGCCGGGGTGGATGTCCACAGGGGCGACATGGCTGACCGCACGTCATTGGAGTCCGCGCTTGCTGGTGTTGAGCGCGTGCTACATTGCGCGGCGCGCACAGGTCCCTGGGGGCCACCGGCTGACTATGAAAGCATCAACGTGCTTGGCCTGAAAGCCTTGCTAGAAGTTGCTCTGGCCGCGCATGTCCGGCGCATTGTGCATGTCAGTTCGGCCACGGTGCATGGCATCGACATACGTGGCACCGCCGACGAAACGACTCCGCTGCGCGGCGGACCCGATCCCTACAGCCAATCGAAGGTCGCGGGTGAGCGGCTCTTGCAGCAGATGATTCGCGACACAGGAGCGCCAGTGAGCATCGTGCGGCCGGGCCTTGTATATGGGCCGCGCGATATCGGCAGCTTTGGCCGCTTCGCCGCGCTCGTTGAGCAGGGCAAGATGGTCGTGATCGGCTCCGGCAACAACCACCTGCCGCTGGTCTACGTCACGGATGTGGCGCGCGGGATAGTGCTGGCAAGCACGGCGGAGCACGCGCCAGGCAGGGCCTACCTGCTGGTCAATGATGAGCCGGTCACACAGAACGACTACTTCAATACCATCGCCTCGGAGCTGGCTGTGCCTCGCCCTCGCCGGCATATTCCCTATCGCCTGGCCCTGGGCGCCGGCTTCGCGGCAGAGATGGCCGGTCACCTGTTACATTGGAAGCAGCCCCCACCGCTCACGCGCTTCGGCGTGGAATTGCTTGGAGGCGAGAATCGCATCACCATCAATCGAGCGCGGTCGGAACTTGGCTTCGTCCCTCAGATGAGCCTGGCGGAGGGCGTTCGCCAGGGGATTGCCTGGTATCGCACTGCCCAGCGTGCGGCGAGTGTATAATGTAAGAGAAAGAGCCATACTATGGAGATACTGATTACTGGTGGCAACGGCTTTCTGGGTCGCAACCTGATCCCGGCCTTGCAAGAACGAGGCGATCACGTGCGTGTGCTCGCCCTGCCTACCGAGGATACTACCTGGGTCGAAAAGCGCGGCGTGGCGGTCTTTCGCGGCGACGTGCGCAACCCAGATGTGCTCACGGCGCCCATGCGCGGCGTGGATACCGTGTTTCACCTGGCCGCGATGATGGGCCTCTGGCGTCCGATGCGAGAATATAACGCGGTGAACGTCGTTGGCACCGGGAACGTCTGCCGCGCCGCGCTGGCCGCTGGTATACGCCGCCTGATCCACATTAGCTCCTGGACCGTTTATGGCCCGGATCGTGGTCGGGTGCTGACCGAGGATGACGCCTTGCAGCCACAGCCTGAGCCGTACAGCATAACCAAGGCGCAGGGCGATCTGTTGGTGCAGCGCATGATTGCCGAGGAGGGTCTGCCCGCGACCATCATCCGGCCAGGCACGATCTTTGGGGCTGGCGACCGTCTGAACTTTGGGCGCATTGCTGATCGCGCGTGTGCCGGCAAGGATATCATCATCGGCTCTGGTCGCAATGCTCTCCCGCTCGTCTACGTAACCGATGTGGTACAGGGGCTGCTGCTCTGCGCCGGCCATGAGCGCGCTCAGGGACAGGCCTATAACATCAGCAACGATGAGCCGCTCACTCAAGAAGAGTTTCTGCACGCTATAGCCCAGGAGCTTGGTGTCGTGTCGCCCTGGATGCACATCCCATACCGCGCCGCCTACGCCCTCGCCTCCGTCTCCGAGGTTGTCGCCGATCTCGCACGCTCGCAGCAACCCTTTGTCACGCGCCACGGCATCGCCCTCTTCGGCAGCGATAATCGCCACTCGATTCGCAAAGCGCGCACCGAGTTGGGCTATGTCCCCCAGGTCAGCATACGCGAGGGCGTCGAGCGCGCATCTCTGTGGTATGAGCAGCATGCTCTGCCGGCGGTCCCCATCGCTGTATAGAGGGCGCGGAGGCGTAGGGGCGCCGTTTACAAGCCCGCGTGGCATACCGATATTTACCTGTTCCACGGGCTTGTAAACGGCGCCCCTACGCCGCTTTGCCATTTCATCTCATAGCCCTGTCAAGGCTGTGGTTCGGGTTGCGTTGCGGGGCCAAGTTTGGTAGACTACCTTTAAGAGGGGCATATACGTTGCCGTATACAATGTTAGAAGTATACACACGAGAACAACGTTGTTATCGACGTGCCCGTGAAGGAGTAGCTACAATGACGATGATGATGAGCCGGAAAGCTCTTGAAGAGTATGGGTTGGTGAACCTGGGCGAGGTGAATTGGAACCTCTCGCCGGCGGTGCTGGTCGAGCATGCGCTGGCGCGCAAAGAGGGCGAGCTGGCCGCCAATGGCGCTTTTGCTGCCACCACAGGCAAGCATACGGGGCGTTCCCCCAAAGATAAGTTTATCGTGGCCAGCGAGGATTCCGCCGTCAGGATCTGGTGGGGCGAAACCAATCACCCGATGTCTCCGGAGACCTTTGAGGGCATACGACGTAGCCTGGCGGCGTATTTACAGGGGCGCGATGTGTATGTGCTGGACGCGGCGGCGGCGGCTGACCCCCAGTATCGCATGCCGATCCAGGTGATCACGGAACTGGCCTGGCATAACCTCTTTGCGCGCCAGCTCTTCCTGCGCGCCAATGAGGTCGACATGGCGGCTGAGCACCCTGGCTTCACGATCCTTTGCGTGCCAAATTTCAAGACAGACCCGCGCATTCACGGCACGCGCTCGGAGGCTGCGATCATTATCGACTTTGAAGAGCGGCTGGTGCTGATTGCCGGCACGCACTACGCCGGCGAGATGAAAAAATCGATCTTCACCGTCCTGAATTTCATCCTGCCCGCCAGGGGTGTGCTGCCAATGCACTGCTCGGCGAATGTCGGCCCTGATGGCGATGTAGCGCTCTTCTTTGGCCTCTCCGGCACGGGCAAGACCAGCCTTTCAGCGGACCCCAGTCGCCACCTGATCGGCGATGACGAGCATGGCTGGGGCGATAACGGCGTCTTCAACTTCGAGGGCGGCTGTTACGCGAAGTGCATCAATCTGTCGAAAAAATATGAGCCGCAGATCTGGAACGCCATCCGCTTCGGCGCCGTCTACGAAAACGTGGTGCTGCGTGAAGGCTCGCGCGAGCCTGATTACGCCGATGACTCGCTCACCGAGAACACGCGCGCGGCCTATCCCGTCGATTTCATCGATGATGTGGTCGAATCGGGCATGGGCGGCCAGCCCAAGGCGGTCATCTTCCTCTCGGCCGATTCCTTTGGCATCCTGCCGCCGATCTCACTATTGACCACCGAGCAGGCGATGTACTACTTTCTCTCCGGCTATACCAGTAAGCTGGCAGGCACCGAAGCGGGCGTCACTACACCGGAGGCAACCTTCAGTTCCTGTTTCGGGGCAGCCTTCCTGCCGCTGCAACCTGGCGAGTATGCGAACCTGCTGCGCGAGCGCATTGAGAAGTATCATGTGCGCTGCTACCTGATCAACACAGGCTGGATCGGTGGACCCTACGGCATTGGCGAGCGCATCAATATCAACTATACGCGCGCGATGGTCCGCGCCGCGATTGGTGGGCAACTGGACAACGTCGAGATGGTGCTTGACCCGATCTTTGGCTTGCGCTCCCCCACCTCCTGCCCGGATGTTCCCGCCGAAGTGCTCATCCCCCGCAATACCTGGCAGGACCAGCAGGCGTACGACCAGCAATCGGCTTCTCTGGCTGAGCGCTTCAAGAAAAACTTTGCCCAGTTCACGCTCCCCAGCGATGAAGTGCGCCTCGCCGGACCGCACTAGGGCATAGCCAATTGCTCATCGAGAATGGCACCACCTGGGACATCGCAGGTGGTGCCATTCTCGATGAGCAATTGTTGAGGATCTGCAATAGTTTTGGGCTTTTCGCGTCTCTATCTGTAGGGAACGATGTGTACGTATCCTGTATAATCTATGAGACTACCTGTAACTGCCTGTTCTACTTCGCTCCTGTTCACTCTGCAGAGAAAGAGGACACGATGGCTCGTTCGACGACAACGGCCCCCCTGCCGCTACCAGACACGACATTGGGCCGCACTCGTAACCGTAAAGGGAAACTGTTGCCCTCAACCATCACCCTGGCCTTCTGGCGTGTGCGCCGCACCTGGGGCCTGCTCTTTGTGACGGGCCTGGGCATGATTGCTGCCGTGATGATCGTCTGTACCGTGCCGCTCTATTCGGAGGTGGCGATGACGGCCGGCCTGCGCGGAGTACTCAGCGCGACCCCGCAAAACGCGGATATCGTTGTCCAGAGTACCGCTGAACAGCTATCGACGCGCACGATCAACAGCGTTACCAATACGCTCAACCAGGAATTTCAGACGCATCTCGGCCCCTATCTTGGACCCTCGCACTTCTCTATCGAAACGCCGGTCTCATCTGTCTATACACTCCAGGCGAACAACTCCCTGAAGGCCAGCGATGACCAGGTGCAATTCGTCTCGGCCCCCATCGACCAGGCGACGCAGCATGCGTCCCTCGTGAAGGGCAATTTCCCGCGTGAACTGAGCAGCGCGGACCTCACAGGGAGGACGCTTCCGGCTATCGATGTGGCCATAACCCCGCAGGAGGCTGCGCAGTTGCATGTAGGCGTCGGCTCGTTGATCGCCACGAAACTGGCCTACGTGCAGATCCCTGTGAAGCGTGTGGAGAAGACGCTCTCCCTGCACGTCGTGGGTATTTTTACCCCTGAGACGCAGAGCACGTCGTTCTGGCATGCACACGATTTCTTACCGCTCTCGCGTGGGGAGGGAGTGCGCGGCTCTATCTATACATTGCTGGTCTCCAGCAATACCATGCTCTATGTTTTCAACCAGTTCAATACTGATGCGCAGACCCAGGGCATGGTCCTTGAAGAGCCTTTTACCCTCTACTGGTTCTACCGTTTTGATGCCTCGCATGTCACCATCGATGATCTGGATGCGATGGTGGCCGGAGTCAATACGATCCAGGTTGATCTGCCCAATAATCCCGCCCTCGACCAGAGCCCGTATATTGAGAAGACTCAGGCGACCCTGCCGTCAGATGTGCTGACGCAATACCTTAACCGCGTGCCTATAGCGCGCGTGCCTGTCTTCTCGCTGCTGGCACTCGTGATGGCCCTGGTGTTGTTCTTTGTCAGCATGATGGCGGACCTGCTGGTGGATCGCCAGTCGGATGCCGTCTCGATTCTACGCAGCCGGGGAGCCAGCCGCAGCCAGGTCTTTGGTGCCTTTGTGACGCAGAGCTTTGGTCTGGGGCTGGTGGCGTTTATCGTAGGGCCGTTGCTGGCGCTCTTGCTGGTGAGCTTGATCGCCAGGCAGTTGCTACCCGCCAGCGATCAGGGCGCGCTCAGCATTATCACCAGCAACCCTGTCTCCGTGGCTCTCGGCCTGCGCTGGTTCGCGCTGGGAACCGCCGCGATTGCCATTATCGCGATGGTTATCTCGATCAACCGCGCGACGCGTTCCGACGTGCTGGCCATGCGCCGGGAGGCGGCGCGCTCGGCGCACCGTCCCCTGTGGCTGCGGCTGAATCTGGACCTGGTGGCAGCCACCGTCATGGTTGTAGGCTATGGCTTCTCGGTCTACCTGACAAGTTCCGGCATCCTGGATGTGCAGACGCGCCTGCTGCTTCTGTCGCCCCTGACCCTGCTGGGTTCGGTCTTCTTACTGATCGCCTGCATTCTGCTCTTCCTGCGCGTGTTCCCCTCCCTGCTGAATTTCGGCGCGCGCCTGGCTGGACGCAACCGGGGGGCGGCGCCAATGCTGGCGCTGGCGCAGATGGCCCGCGCTCCCCGCCAGTCGATCCGCATGACCCTGCTGCTGGCCTTCGCGACGGCCTTTGCGATCTTCAGCCTGGTCTTCATCAGTTCGCAGTCCCAGCGCGTCCTCGATGTGTCGGCCTTCCAGGGGGGAGCCGACTTCAGCGGTCCACTGGCAAGTACCTCAGCCTTGCGCGACCTGGGCCGGCAGACGAGAGCGTATGACAACATTCGCGGTGTGCTCTCTACCTCGCTAGGCTACACTGCCTCTCTGCAAGCGGGAGACGTGCTGGCGATCCCCATCGAGTTGCGGGCCGTGGATGCTGGTACCTTTGCCCGCAGCGCCATCTGGACCTCGCAGGACTCCTCCCAGTCGCTGGATGCGCTCATGAACCAGCTCATCTCAGGGCGCGAAGAGGCGCTGGCACGCAATGCCGTTCCCGCGATTGTGGATAGCGCGACCGTGCAAGCGCTGCATCTATCGCCCGGCGCGACCTTCACGCTGGGGGCCACAGGCTCTACCGGGGTGATTGTGACCTTTGTCGTTATGGCAGAAGTGCAGCACATTCCGACGGTGAGTTCGAGCGGCCAGAATGGTTCTGGAAGTGATTATGTGCCTGCCGGTGGGGTGCTGGTGGACTATCCTACCTATGCGACGATCTATACTCAGACCTCGAAGGCCCAGGGTGGTAGCGATACCATTCCGCTGAACTATGCCTGGCTGCGCACCAGGAGCGATGGTGCCTCCCTGGAGAGCGTGCGCGGTGCGCTCAGCAGGGGGAATTTGCAGATCACCTCCCTCTATGATCGACGCGAGGTGCTGGATGCGCTTGGCCATGAACCGCTCTACCTGGATCTGCTCGGCGTCCTGGCGATAGGCGCGACCACCGCCCTGTTCCTGGCGCTGATGGGGAACCTGATCGCCTCCTGGCTGAGCGCGCGCGGCCGCCTCACTAACTTCGCGGTGATGCGCGCCTTAGGGACGACGCCGCGCCAGGTTGCCAGCGTGCTGACCTGGGAGCAGAGCATCATCTACACGGCGGCTATCCTGTTAGGGGTTGTCTTCGGCGCCCTGCTCTCGGCGCTGGTGGTGCCGGTGTTAGTTTTCACCGGAGTTCCGGCCAGCGGGAGCGCGAGTGCCACCTCCAACGGGGCTTTTTATGTCTCGCAGAGTGTCCCGCCGATCCAGATCATTGTCTCGCCCTGGGTAGGCCTGGCGCTGGTGGCCGTGGTTATCATCTGCGTTGTGGCGCTCGGATGGATGGTGCGTATCGTCTCGCGACCATCGATCGGCCAGACGCTTCGACTGAACGAGGATTAAGCTATGTCGGGACGCCATGCATAGCGTCCGGGGGGAGAATATGCCGGGACCACTTATCATGTGCGAAAATCTGGTGAAGATCTACAAGATAGCCGACCTCGAAGTCGTGGCGCTGCAGGGGCTTGACCTGGAATTGGCCCCCGGCGAGATGATCGCCATCGTCGGTGCCTCCGGGTCGGGCAAAACGACGCTGCTCAATATCCTGGGTGGGCTGGATGTGCCGAGCGCCGGGCGCTGCCTGGTCGATGGAAACGATCTCACGCACCTGTCGGAGAAGCAGCGCCTGGCGTATCGCCGCTTCATCGTTGGCCACCTCTGGCAGCAGAGCGGGCGCAACCTGCTGCCAGAGCTAACCGTGCAGGAGAACATCGAATTGCCGCAGATGCTCAGCGGCGTGAACCCCCAGCAGCGCACGCGTCATGCCAGCGATCTGCTCAATCTGGTGGGCCTGGCCGCTATGGGCAAGAAGATGCCATACCAGTTGTCGGGCGGCGAGCAGCAGCGCGTTGGTATCGCTGTAGCCCTGGCCAATGAGCCGAAGCTGCTGCTTGCTGATGAGCCAACCGGAGAACTCGATTCGGTCACAGCGGGGGAGATCCTTGCCTTGCTCCGCTCGCTGAATACGCGCCTGGGGTTGACGATCATCACGGTGACGCACGATCCGGCGATTGCCGCCACCGTTGATCGCACGATCGCCATCCGCGATGGGCGTACCAGCACCGAGACCGTGCGCCGCGAGGCGCCGCTGACGAGCACGCACGAATTCTCGCCCAACGCCAGCGCCGTGATCGGCCTGCCCAGTGAGACGCATCATGAGTCGATTCTCATCGACCGCGTCGGTCGCCTGCAACTGCCCAAGGAGGCACTTGAGAAGATTCTGTTCAACGGGCGCGCCGAGGTGCTGATTGCCGGCGACCACGTAGAGCTATGGCCCATTGGCCGGGCACCCGCCGAAAACGGGAATGGCGGAACGCACTCCATGGTCTCCGGGGAGGCCATGAACGAGTGAGACGGCTCTGTTCCGCGTAGGGATTCGGCTTGCCGCATCCGCGCGCGGCCAGGGAGGAGGCCACACAGGCACCCCAGGGGATGCCTCACACGGATGCGGCAAGCCGAATCCCTACGCGAGAGGGAGCGCCCTGGTGCCGTTGATTGAAGCTTGACGGCGTCGTTAGGACCGGCATTTCATTAGCAGGATACGGAGGGATGCACTTATAGTGTGTCCACGAGGAGAGAGATGATGGAGACGATTACAGCGGTTGCAATCGCTGATGTGCAGGGTGTGAAACGCGATTTTCGCGGTGGTAGCGGCATGGTGCATGCCCTGCGCGGCGTGGATCTGCGCCTGGAACCAGGGGAGTTCGTGGCGCTGCGCGGGCGCTCCGGCTCCGGCAAGACGACCCTGCTCAATATCCTGGTCGGGTTGGATGATCCCACCGGGGGCAAGGTCATCATTCTGGGCCGCGACCTGGCAAAGCTGGGAGAGACGGCCCGCGCGCAACTGAGGCGCGAGAGTATTGGCATGATCTTCCAGAATGCTCACCTCTTCCCCTCGCTGACGGCGCAGGAGAACGTCGAGATCCCCCTGCGGCTGATCCGTATGGGTCACGAGGAACGCACCAGGCGCTCGGTCCAGGCGCTGGAGCGCGTTGGCCTCGGTCCCCGTGTGCGCCATCGCGGCCTGGAGCTTTCGGGCGGCGAGCAGCAGCGCGTGGCTCTGGCACGCGCGCTCGTGCATGAACCCCGCTTCATTGTCGCCGATGAGCCTACCGGCAACCTCGACACGATGACGGGCCGCGATATCGTCAACCTCCTGCGTGATATCGCCCACGAACGCGGCATCGGCCTGCTGATGGCCACCCACGATCCCGCCGCCGTCGCCGCCGCCGACCGCGTGCTACAGATCGCCGATGGGCTTGTTCTCCCCCAGGCACGATGAATTCTCTCGCGGACGCAATTCATTGCGTCCCTACGAAAGGCCGATGGACACATGAATGTGCGCGAATTGATCACACGTGGGGCGGTCTACTATCCAGATCACCTGGCGGTTATCTACGGCGAGCAGGGCGTCCGCGAGGGGACGCCCCACCATACATTGACCTTTAAGACGGTGTATGAGAATACCAACGCGCTCGCCAATGCGCTTTTGCAGCTTGGTTTGAGCAAGGGGAACCGCGTGGCTTTCTTGCTGGCGAATTCCGCGCAAAGCATCGAGATCGACTTCGCCATCCTGCAGAGCGGCCTGGTGCGTGTCCCGTTGAATACACGCCTCTCCGAGGCTGAGCAGCGCCATATGATCGAGGAGACCGGGACCAAGGCCGTCCTTTTTACTGAAGAGTTCACCGAGCGCGTGGCGGCTTTACGCCCGCAGTTGAGCACGGTGCGCTATTTCTGCCAGATGAACGGACAGCCACGCTTCCCCTGGGCGCTCTCTATGCCCGACCTGGTCTCCACCGCCAGCCGCGATGAGCCGCCGGTGCAGTTACACGAGTACGACTACGCCACCATCCAGTACACATCGGGAACAACGGGTACGCTCAAGGCAGCCATTCATACGCAGGGGACCTGGGTGGCCATCGCCACCAATATCCTGACTGCGCTACGTATCGAAGAGGGCGACATCATGTTGCACGCGGCCCCCCTGACGCATGCTTCGGGGACACTGGTGCTGCCGCATTGGATTCGCGGCGCGACGAACGCCGTCCTGCCCGGTTTCCAGCCCGAAGAGTATCTCGCCGCCGTGAGCAGCCTGCGCGCGACCACTCTCAACCTCGTCCCAACGATGATCGTGATGCTGCTCAACCATCCCAAAGTGGCGGACTACTCCTTCGACTCGGTGCGCAGCCTTATTTATGGCGCCTCACCTATGCCGCGCGAAGCCTTGCGCCGGGGTCTGGCATTGTGGGGGCCGAAATTCATCCAATATTATGGGCAGACGGAGGCCCCGCTGATCCTCACGCTGCTCGACGCCAAAGATCATGTCGGTGAGAGTCAGGAGGCCCAGGAGCGCCTGCTCTCCTGCGGGCGCCCGGTCCCGACGGCCGCTGTGCGCATCCTCAATGAGGAGGGCCACCCGCTGTCGGTGGGGGAGATTGGCGAGATCGCGGTCTCGTCGAACCAGGCGATGATCGGTTACTGGATGGCTCCTGAGCTGACCAGCGCCACCATTCGCGATAAGTGGGTGCGCACCCGCGATATGGGCTACATCGATGAGCATGGCTACCTCTTCCTGGTTGACCGCAAATCGGACATGATTATCAGCGGCGGCTTCAACATCTACCCCCGCGAAGTGGAGGAGGTGCTCTACCAGCATCCCGCCGTGCTGGAGGCGGCCGTGATCGGCGTTCCCGACGAGGTATGGGTGGAGTCGGTCAAGGCCTGTGTGGTCCTGAGGCCGGAGCACAGCGCTAGCGAGGAGGAACTCATTGAGTTCTGTAAAGACCGCCTGGCTTCATACAAGAAACCCCGCTCCATCGCGTTTCTGGAGTCGTTGCCGAAAAATCCCACCGGCAAGGTTGTGCGCCGCGTGCTGCGTGATCCGTACTGGCAGGGGCGCGAACGCAAGATATAGACACGAGGAGATAGCTTCATGAGTTCCGATTCTGAGCCGCTCACGAGTGGCCAGCAAGCAACCGAAATTGTTCTCACTGAGACAAGGGGCACCAATTTTGTTGTGACAATCAACCGGCCAGAGGTGCGCAATGCCATTGATGGGCCAACTGCCGCGGCGCTGGTACGAGCCTTTCGCGCCTTCGAGGCGGACGATGCGCTCGCGATCGCCATCCTGACCGGAGCCGGCGGGACATTCTGCTCGGGCGCCGACCTCACGAGCCTCGCGGACAACACGCGCATGCCACGTGTCGCCGAGGATGGTGCTGGCCCGCTGGGCGTGACGCGCATGCTGCTTAACAAGCCGGTGCTGGCCGCTGTGGAAGGCTACGCGGTCGCGGGCGGCCTTGAACTCGCGCTGTGGTGCGACTTGCGCGTCGCCGCAGAGGATGCCGTCTTTGGCGTCTACTGTCGCCGCTGGGGCGTCCCGCTGGTTGACGGAGGCACGATCCGGCTGCCGCGCTTGATAGGTCACAGCCACGCGCTGGATATGATTCTCACCGGCCGTGGTGTCTCTGGCCAGGAAGCGCTGATGATGGGCCTCGCCAATCGCATTGTCCCCCGTGGGAGCGCGCTGGAAGTCGCCCTCGCCATTGCTAGCGACCTGGCGCGCTTCCCGCAGCAGTGCCTGCGCTCCGATCGCCTCTCAGCATACGAGCAATGGTCGCTCAGCATGCAGGATGCGCTGCGCAACGAGACGCGCCGGGGGCTGGAGGTCATCACCTCGGGCGAGACCGCGCAGGGCGCCCGGCGCTTCGCGGCCGGCTATGGACGGCATGGGAGTGCGAGCGATATCCCCAGCAATGAGCAGAAAGATTAAGTTTTCTTTCTCAACGTCATATCGTATAAAATGGCGTAACATTGATCAAAAGGTGTTGATCTTTGTTGAT
>JBDTHH010000245.1:0-3489 GCA_039937055.1 Ktedonobacteraceae bacterium
TCCTGCGTCTCCTGCGATTCGGCCCCCGGAGTAAGCATGGCGGCCTCTTCCGCCTGACGCTGGCGCATAATCTGAAACGCGTCCTGGTAGCGCTCATCGGCTTGCACAATCACAATGGCGTGACCGGCCTCAAATGCCTGCTGATAGGTTTGAGCCTCTTCTTCAGACACACCTATGCTCATCAGCGTGCTCACCACCGTGCCGGTAGCGGCTCCTAGAGCCGCGCCGCCCAGAGTGGTCAGCACACCACCGGCAATGGCGGGACCCAGACCGGGGATCAAGAACGCGGCGGCCGCACCCAGCAAGCCTCCAACAACACCGCCGGTGACCGCGCTAGTAGTGGCATCCGGCCCGGACTTCACCTCGGGAACAAGCTGGCTGTCAACAGGTGATATGGTATCGTGCATAATGAATCCCATGCACTCATCGCTAAAGCCGGCCTGCCGCAGATCCTGAATGGTGCTCTCAGCGGTTGTACGCCTGGTAAAGACACCCACAACGGCCGTTGGTTCTGCTTCTGCCATATCCCACTCCCTTCAAGATACCCTGAAATTCAGCGAAACGGATAGAGCCAATACCCATCCATTCTCTACACGGCTAAGGATCATAAAAAGGGACATGGACGAAGGGAAGGTCCTCCTTTTAGCATGCGCTACTGTTGCATGGGCGGCATTTCTTCGGGATACTGAATCTGCGGCTCCTCGTATTGCGGCCGGAGCGACTGATTCTGCTCGCGTGACCCTTCCTGGCGGTTCGGCTCTTGCTGCGGCTGGTACTCCTGGTATCCCTCCTGATACGGCTGATAGGACTGGTAAGGCGACTCAGTTGGCTGCCGGTACTGCGATGACTGGTTGTTCCACATCATGGGGCCGGGTGTGTTCGCTCTGTTAAACGCGCTAGCCATGATAAAACGCACAACCAGAACCATAAACAGAATCGTCGCCATCCCGATCAAAGCCCCTACCCAGGAGTGGGACATATAAAAGAAGGGGAAGATAAACACCCATATCCACAGCCGGGGTCCCCATGACCCACGTCGATTACGATATCTCATTGCCTGTTCCTTTATGATTGTCAGCACACTATAACGTGTCTCTGTAACATTACTCGGCTTACGATAGCTTGAGTTTATAACTATCTGTTATTATTAAATATAACAGATCGCTATTAATTTGTCAAGGGCAGTAGTGATACGCATAGAGACACCAGCAGAGGTAGGGGCGCCGTTTACAAGCCCGCAAAGCCTCACCCAGGAACGTGTAGGAGCATCCGCTTTTACCCACCAGCGAGAGAATATACTTGAGAGGGATGAAAGTTGTACACAATTTTGCCGCCCATTCGTTTAATAAGTAGACATAATATAGGAACCTTTGTTCTATGGGCCTCCTGAGAAATGGAGCGAACGGTGAAGAAGGTGTTTCCACAGTGATCACAGTGATAACACAACGGGGCCGGAAGGTGGAGGTGACTTCGCAGTCTGAGTTGCGCGACCCATGCGACATGGGGGAGCACATTCGCGCGTACTGTCACATACATGGGAGCGACCACCAGCGCTCGTTATCCATCGACCCGCTAACCGGCTGGGGACATTGTTTCAACGCGACATGTAACGCCACCATACTGGTTGTCGAGTGGAATCCTGGCGTGGCTAAGAGCCTGCTCTCCGAGCGGCACCCGGCAGGGCAGCGAGGAGCAGCCGCCGCTCGCAAGACTATGGTGCAAAAGCTGCTGCCGTTCAGAATGCAACCATATCTCCCGCAGCGCCCGCGCTCCCGGCCAAAGTGGCAGCAAGACGAGCTTGCAACGCTTAGAGCGCTAGAAGAGCCGATGCACAGAGCGCTGGCACACTCAGAGCAGGCGCAGCGCTACCTGGCGGAGCGCAAGATCCCCCTGGAGATCGCGCTGGCCGCCGGCGTGGGCTACCTGCCGCCGGCGGCGCTCCAGGCGCCCAGGTTGCAGGGACGGCGCACTGTGCTGCGCAGGTGGAGCGAACGCATCGTTTTCCCCCTCGCCTCCCCCGAAAGTAGGGGCTACATTGGTCGCTCGCTGTCGTACTGGCGGCCGGGCATGGATGAGAACGTTCACAAGGCGGTACTGGAGCAGGCGCGCCGGCCCAGGCGCTGGATCAAGACCAACCCCGCCGGCTGGTTCGGCTACGAGCCTGCCCACCTCGCCAGCCATATCATCCTGGTCGAGGGCGCATTTGACCGCCTGACGCTACTCGCCGCTGGCCTGGCGCCAGAGAGCGTCGTGGCCCTGGTCGGCACAGCAGCACAGGTCGATTGGTTTCCCCCGCAGGTAGAAGCTATCGTATTGGCGCTGGATGGAGACGAGGGCGGCACACACGCCACTCGCCGGCTCACCGACGAATTTGAGCAGGCCGGCCTCTATGTCCGCCGTTGTCCACCGCCAGCAGACGGACGGGGCAAGGACTGGAACGAGCGCTGGCGCCGTATCGGACCGCCGAGCGTCTGGCCCATCCTTGAAACATTCTCCGCGCTGCGCTCGGCTTGAATATATCCAAATGACGCTTCAATCAACGGCTCTATGTGTAGTGGCGCCCCTTCGGCTCCTCTTGTCCGCCGACAATGCGGGCACCATGTCTCCCACGCCATGTCCCTCCTATTGTACACGTGAGGGTGGCTTATAAGAGCCTGCTCCCGGCCTCTGACGACGCAACCGTAGCAACATAATAATCAGCACAGCGATCAATAGCAAAGCACAACCATAGATCACGATATTCAGGATTAGACCGCTTCTCGGATTCGCTGTTTGCTGTGGAGGAGACGGATGTGGTGCTACAATCGCGTTGGGCGGATACAGCCCGGTGATCACAAAGTGCGGGGTACCTCCAACTTGAACCGTATACACAACGATGCGCCTGATCAGGTCAAGCATCGCGACTTTGCCTCCTTGCAGCACGACAAAGCCTAGCAGCCCATCAACGGTAATCGCCACCGCCTCGGGTGGCGTCCCTGTCCGAATTACGCGCTCTGGTTCTTTGGGGGGCGTACCTGTGCCATCGTTGAGCGGCGACAGCACATCGAGCTGGCTATGCTGCTGATCGGGAACATACACCTCGCCCGTCAGCGCATCGTAATCCATCGGGCCAAATGTCCCCCCTGAAAGCAATAGCTGGACCGCGCGTGTCTGGATGTTCACAGCATCAATACGTCCCTGGCGCGTTGTAACATAGATCATCGTTCCGAGGGGAACGGTCAGGTACTGTGGACCAGCGGGGACGGCGACTGTGCCAAGGCTCTGCCCAGTATGCGTGTCGAAGATTGTCAGTCCGGCAGTTCCCGCTACCCACAACTGCGCATTTTTGTCGCTGGGGAGATTCGCCACAGGCAGAGCCAGCACCAGGCCATAGACGGGGCTAGCGGTCTGGAAGGTATGCCGGACAGCGCATGTGCTGGTGTCAAGCGCGCTGACACCAGCCGCAGATCCGCCTCCTGTATAGAGCACCCCGCTGTTCGGATCAAGGGC
>JBDTHH010000246.1:0-3249 GCA_039937055.1 Ktedonobacteraceae bacterium
GCTCGCCCGGCCCTTCCGTCCCTGGTTCCTGACGCTCGTCGCCAATCGCTGCCGCATGGTCGCTCGCAGGCGTAATGTGCCTACAACGCCGCTCGATAATGTGGATGCGAACGAACTGACCGGCGCCGATGACATACACAAACACCTGCTCGCCATGGAAACGGGCGCCGAGGTACGGACCATGCTCGCGGCGCTCTCAAGCGAGCAACAACGCGTGCTCGAACTGCGCTTTTTCGCCGACCTGGATCTTGAAGAGATCGCGCTGGTGACCGGCACGCCGCTGGGTACCGTAAAATCGCGCCTGCATCGCGCCCTGGGCAGCTTACGTGCACAACTCCAGGTTACGCAACTCTCAGTGGCCCCACACAAGGAGAAGGATCGATGACCACAGAACAGAGCGATAGCGACCTGGAGCAACAACTTCAGCACCACTACCAGCAGCACTACGGGGAGCCTCCGGATAGCGCGCAGGTCTGGTCGCGCGTGGCCTCCCAGCTTGAGCGCGGTGAGCAGTCCCGGTTGGAGGAGAGGCAGGCTTTTGCTACGCCCTTACTACAAAGACGCACATTCCCACGGCTACAACACATCATCGAGGCAGGGCTGGCGGTCGCGCTTGTGGCAAGCCTGATCATTGCCTGGCTCGTGGTCACCAGACTACCCCATAACCAGCCCGACGCGACGGGAAAACCGCTGTTCACATACACCGCCCATCCAGGAGAAAAACTCTACAACAATCCAATTTGGACACCGGATGGAAGATATATGACATTCGCGCTGCTCCAAAACTTGGAGAACAATGTCCAGAAGTACCACTTTCTAGTATGGGATAGTGTCACCGGACAGGTGAAACAGACGCTATCTTTCTCATCACGCAATGACCAGACACACAATGTAGGATTCTATACTTCGCCGGATGGGAGATATGCGTTGATAGACACCACCAGCGGGCAGGAAAGCTCGTTAAGGTTAGGAAATATCCTCACTGGAAAAGTCGAGCCTGTCTACCAATGGCACAGTTCTGTTACAGCGCTCTCTTCTACACGACGGATCTTGCTAATGGGACCTTTCTCTCCTGATAGCAGGCAATTTGCCTATCTATCGACCGACAACAGGATACATATATGGGATATACAGGCGAAGAAACTGACCATTAGTAGCGATGCTCTCAACAGTCCCAAAGACATAGAATATCTGTCATGGTCCCCTGATGGAAAAAGGCTCGTGCTTACGGTATCTTCTGATAAGAGCGGATGTTGCATATCAAGCATGCAGATATGGGACGCCGAGACAGGGCACAAAATTCGCAGTATTGCTGAAACCCAATCGATGGAGATGACTGCTTCTTTGGGAACGATCCAAACAGCGCCGTTGTCACCCAATGGTCAGCAGATCATAACATTCAATAAAAACGCCAACACGGTACAGATACGCGATACCAGCAACCTGCGAGTGCTTCACTCCTTTCACGCTCAAGTAGTAGTATCGGCTAATGCTACCGGCGCCACATTGCAGCAACCGCTCTGGCTCGCTGATGGTAGACATGTTTTCTTTAGTGATGATACCAGCGTGCAGGTATGGGACGCGGATACTGGCCGCATCGTTATCACCTTCTCCATCAAGAATAGTGCTGACTGGGCCTTGCCATCCGACGGCGGCAAGCTCCTGATAGCTCAGCACAAAGGGCAACCGATTGAGATATGGAATATCACGACTGGACGAAAAATCTCGCAGCTTGTTGGATCGGATGTTGGCAAGGCTAACTGGTTATGGTTGCATAATGATACTTACGCGGCGTCTGGAAGCTCAAAATGTCAGCAATGCCTGGCCGTGTACGACCCTCTCACGGGAAAGCTACACGCTACCTATCAGGGCGACCGTCTCTCGCTCTCAGGGGACAACCGGTATATCGCCATCGGGAACAACACAACTGACGCAAAGCACAGCAACACAATTGAGGTGAGGAGGTTTTAGATTGATAAAGGTGTGGGGGGGTAGCCCTATCCACAGGAGCGAAACTTTGTTACAATAGGCAGCGAATATCGCACTCATAACACTATTGTAAGGAGTTTCTGTGTAACTATGCCGGACGAACGAAGCATGCGCGTGCAGCGTTTGCAGACACTGCGGGAGCAGGGGATCGACCCCTATCCCCACCAGGCGGAGCGCACGCATACCATCGCGGAGGTGCTGCAACATTTTGATGAATGGCAGGGAGCGGGGGGCGCGTTCACCCTGGTGGGGCGCATTCGTACCATGCGCGAGATGGGCAAGATCGCCTTCACGCACATCGAGGATGGCACGGGCCGTATCCAGTTCTTCTTCCGCATCAACGATATCGGGGAAGAGGCCTATCGCGCGCTTAAGCTGCTGGACATCGGCGACTTTGTGCAGGCCAGTGGCTTTCTCTTTGTGACGCGTACAGGCGAGCGCACGCTGCATGTGCGCGACTACCGGCTGCTGGCAAAGGGCCTGCGGCCGCTGCCGGAGAAGTATCATGGGCTGGAGGATAAAGAGATTCGCCAGCGCAAGCGCTACCTTGATCTGCTCGCCAACGGCGACGAGGTCAGGTCGGTGTTTGTAACGCGGAGCCGCGTAGCCACTGCCATGCGCCGCTACCTGGATGAGCATGGCTTCATCGAGGTGGAGACGCCGGTGTTGCAGCCGCTCTACGGCGGCGCCACGTCCCGGCCCTTCACCACGCATCATAATACCCTGGATCGCGACCTCTATCTACGTATCGCGGTGGAACTCTATCTCAAGCGTTTAATCGTGGGCGGGTTTGAGCGGGTCTATGAAATCGGGCGGGTTTTCCGCAATGAGGGCATTGATCGCAGCCATAATCCTGAATTTACGATGATGGAATGCTACCAGGCCTATGCCGACTATAAAGACATCATGAAGCTGGTTGAAGAGATGGTCCATTTTATCGCTCTAGAGGTCAAGGGAACGCCTCGCGTTATATACCAGGGCACTGAGATAGACCTGACGCCACCCTGGCCACGTATCCCTCTGCTGGCCGCAATTGAGGAATACACCGGCATCGATGTCACACGTTTTCCCGACCGCGAGAGCCTGGGGGCGGAGATGCGCGCGCAGGGCTACGAGGTAGATCCAACGCTGGGGCGTGGGCGCCTGATCGATGCTCTAAAGGATGCCATGCTGCACTCAGGCGCGCCCGCGCTGCGGCAGGCCTTCTTCCTGATCGACTACCCGCTCGATGTCTCACCGCTGGCCAAGCTGCACCGGGAG
>JBDTHH010000247.1:0-5983 GCA_039937055.1 Ktedonobacteraceae bacterium
GACAAGCCCGCCTGTCCTTCGGCGAACAGGCGGGCTTGTCAACCGCGCCCCTACTGCCATACTGTTGTCACTCTCTCCGGCTACACTAGCAGTAGGGAAAAAGACAGGTGACCTCGGAGACACATTGCTGGTCATCCATACACTTAATTCCGCCACAAGGAGAGATGAGATGAGATATGAACTTACACTGCGCACACCCTTCAACCTGGCTATCACGAAAGAATACTTTGGGGGCTGGACCGCTTTCGGCCCCGAGCAACCCGCTCTCGCCATGGTCTTTCCCGTTGAGGGATGGCGCACTTCAGCAGCGGTGATCCTCCAGCAGGATGGAGATGGGTCCATTCTTGGCGAGGTCTATGGTGCAGGCGAAGATACCGCACGGGCCTGGCAGCAGGCCCTGGCGGTGCTTTCACTCGATAGCGATGGCAGCGGCTGGTCTGAGGTAGGTCAACGCGATCCGGTGATAGGTGGTCTGCAGGAGGCTTATCACTGTCTGCGACCGGTGCTTTTCCACTCCCCTTATGAGGCAGCGGCCGCCTTCATCATCGGACACCGCATCTCGATCCAACAGGGAAGAGCTATCCGCCAGGCTATGGCACAGGAGATGGGGGAGAAAATCCAGGCTGGAGAGGCCATGTTATATGCCTTTCCACGCCCACAGGTGCTGCGAGAACTCTCTAGTTTCAAGGGCGTAAATCCTGAGAAGGTCCAGCGGCTACATGGCATTGCCCAGGCTGCCCTCGATGGGTTGTTGGATCGCGCCTACCTCCGTTCTCTGCCTGTTGCGCAATCTTTAGAAAAGCTGCGCACACTTCCCGGCATTGGACCGTTCTTCTCACAGGGGATTCTGCTGCGGGGTGCGGGTTTCACAGACGAGGTGCCGGATGATGACGTGACCAGGGAAGCCATCCAGCGCGCCTACCAGCTCCCCGATCCGCCTGACCGCAATAAGGTGCTCCAGATTGCCGAGGCATGGCGCCCCTATCGTATGTGGGCGGCTGTGCTACTCCATGTGTGGCTGCGTCGTGAGATGGGTGGCCCCCACCGTCAAGGAAGAACCCCGGCAGCCCGGCGGCAGACCCGTTCCGTTTAGGCACGTAGTTGGCCTGCACCCCATAGGCGTCCATGGAAGCCCGGAACAAGCGGACATCGGACGTGTCCGTAGCGCGTGGCTTGCCTGGTCGTTGCAGGACGGCGAGGCAAGCCACGCGCTACGGACACGCCGCTCGCTTCCTGTTGGTGATGGCCTGCATCCCTCCTCATCCCTATGAAACAAGCCACTCTGGCGGCTGGAAGATGGGTGGGGTGACCTCTCCATGCTCCATGGGAGGGAGCTGTTCCTGTGATACAGCCTCTAGAGGTTCGGTCTCCATGATCCGCTCCCAGGTTTGATTATACTGATCTATGGTTACCTGCTGCTCATGGACCTGGCGCCGCAACTGGCGCGTCTGGATGGCGCGATGCAGCGCGGCCACGAAATACACGCGGTCGATGGGCTTCTGGATGAAATCGTAGGCGCCCCCTTGCAGCGCGCGCACGATCAGCGCCTGCTCGACATGGCCGGTAATAAGCAGGGTGGGGATCTCTGGCCGTAGCTCTTGTATCTTTGCCAGCAGTTCCATGCCATCCATGCCGGGCATCTTAATATCGCTCACAATCGCATCGTAATCCCGCTCCTGAATAAGCTCAAGAGCCTTGTCTGCCCGGTCGCATGGATCTACCTCCACGCCATGCATCCGCAGTGCCATCATATGCGGGAGCGCCTGTAGCAGCGCAGTGTCATCATCAACCAGCAGGATACGCGGTGCATTGGTCATTTTTTCTCCCTCCATATTTTTTTAACACGAGTCAGAGTAGAGAAACGGTTTCATATACATGGGTTTTCTGTACACAACACCTCCATTTTTAGCTTTCCCGCTGTACTTCTTCAGCAGGCAGAACAGTGATCCCCATGCCTCGGACAAAGGCCAGAGCTTGATTGGGGTCAATAGTTGCGCCCTTGAGTTCGCGAGGACCCATGCGTGCTCCATCTATCTGTGAGCCACGTAGATCGACGCCCACGAGGTGCGTCCCGCTGAAATCGACGGTTCGCAGGTCGCAGTTGACAAATGTGACGCCGGAGAAATTCGCCTCCTGAAAGCTGGCGTTGCTCAGATCGCAGCCTTCAAACCGCACAGCTTTGAACGCCGCGAAGGCAAACTGCGCGAAACTTCCCCGGCATTCTTTAAAAAGCACATCCTCAAAGCTCGCCTCGCCACATTGCCACCCGGTCAGATGGCAGCCAAACAGTTCTACCCGGTGCAAGCTGGCCTCGTCCCATTCAGCATTCGCGAGGTCGCATACGCTAAACCGGCTATCCAGTACCTGAACCCTCTTGAAATGTGTCTTGCTCAGGTGGACCTGCTGAAACACTATCTGATCGAAGGAGACACGTTCAGCCTCTTGCTCACTCAGGTCCTCGTGCGCGATCAGCAGCCGCTCATAGTATGCGCGCTCGCGAAGTGCTGTTTCAGGGAACCCCTCTTCCAGTGCCGCTTGCTTCGGGATATTTGGCGGACGGATCTGCTTTCTGGACGCGTTACGCTTGTTCATCGCTGCTCCTCATACTCATGCCACACCTGTTGTAAGGCAGGATCGCCTGGGACATTGCCGTAGATGGAGTAGATGGTCATATCATTTTCCCATCCAAGTGATTGCCAGAAGGCCCGGAGTTCCTGCTCCTCTGGACATTCTTTCCCAACACAGATCCTTGTATGGATGCTACTAACTCCCTGGGCCTGCATGAACGTCACTGCTTGCCTCACCAGGTCGGCCCGCACCTCTTGCCTGTGTGGATCGGGTTGTACGTACACTTCCTCGATTTCGCCTGCAAGTCCTGGCATCACAGGATGTGTGGTCACGCTACATGTGATAAAACCGGTGAGGGTGTGCTGCTCTTCAGCTACGAAGCAGTGGACGGCTTGATGGGTGGCATACTGCTTGAGGTTAGCAAGGATGAGCTGCGCAGATGATGCTGGAAGCGGCGTTCCTGCTTCCGCACACATCTGTAGCCATAAGTCACGGACGCGCTCGGCTTCGTGTTCGTGCATGTTTCGGGTCTGAGCCATAGTAGCAAGTCTCCTTTGTGTAACATGAACATGTTTGATTGGTAGTGAAAACGGATTGATGTGAGGGACCAGGCCCTGCAAGATCAACAAAGGAGGTGCGCGAGCGCGCGAAAGAATAACAGTCCTCGCTGGAACTGGAAAGTTCGGTGCAATTCTATCATCATTGGTACTGGTGAGAAAACACCAGGCGTGAATAATCTAGATGGTTCAAGTGTGCTTGTACATACTGCGACCTTCAGATAGTTGTGGACAGGTTCTTTCCGTGTTCTTCAGAGAGTATGCCATGATCGCTTTCCACCTGTCAAGATACGGACATGGACACACCTCCCGTCAAGGGGGCCTGTGACTACGCAACTCGCGGCGCTTCGCGCGCAAGGCTGTGCGCTTCTCCACCTCCAGGCGCTCGGCCGCCGCCGAGAAGGCGATACTATATATTGAGGCCAGGTGCTCCTCGATATATGCACTAATATCGGCAGGGTACGTGTAGCCCGTTTCGCGTAACACCCAGCCAACCGCCTTCTGCACATAGGGGCGCGTATCGTCGAGACAGTTGGTCACCAGCGGCAGGACAGCATCGAGCGGCATGAACATGGCTTTCTTTCCGCTGTAGTGGATGAGGCTCACAATAGAGAGGCGCCGCTGCCATTGGTTGTCCGAGACATTCCACGCGCGCAACTGGCGGTATACCTCGTCTGTGCGTTATGCCAGCAGGTAAGAATAGATGCTCGACAGCGAGTCGCAGCGCGCCCAGTTTTCGACGCGTTGCTGCCAGGTCGAGAGTGTGGGCCATGTCTCCGGCACGATCTTCGCACCCTGGTTCCCATAATATATAAGCGCAGCCCCCATGACCTCGAAATAAGTAGACGTGCGCCAGATAGCGTCCCAGATGGCGAGCACCTCGTCAGCCGATCGCGTGTAGAATGAGAAGCCTGCGCGCACGGTGTTCCTCAACACCGGCACCTTGATCGCCAGGAACTCCAGGCCGGATTTCTTATCGTTCCTGGCCTCCTCAACGCGCTGCGGGTCACCCAGCAGTTGCAGGTGCGCGAGAATCTCATCGTGATAGGCGGCGGCATCAATGGTAGGCAAGATGGGTATGTCCTTTTGTGTATGCTCAACTTCAGGTAGAGTAGAAGGGGTTTAGTACTATCACATCTCAAGCTTTCCAGATCCATTGTTGCATTCTTATGATAGCTTTCATCTTTTCAAGATCATCAAGGAATACATGCCATTGCTTACCAAGCGTCACATCATCCATCCCGGCCCTCTCGGTGCATGCCGGGCTGAGGCTGGATATCAATGAGTTGAAAGCCCGCCTGAGAGATCCGCTCGCCCAGGTCAAACACCAGCGGGGAAGAAAAAAGCGGACCGGCATAGACAAAGGTATGGTACTCGCCATATTCACCGCAAGGATCAATCCCTGCCTGCTCGCACGCCTGGATCAGGTCCTCTGTGAGTGGCGCACCCAGCCAGGTGGGGTTCGCACGCGCCTCCTCAATACAGGTGAGAATGGCGGCGTATCCACGAGCCAGAAATTCACGCACCAGCCTGGCGGGAGGCTGGCCCCACAGCGGCTCAACGTGAATCAGCCCGGCCGCAGTGGTGCGTTCCTCGTACCATGCTCGCACATCGGCAAGATGGATATTGCCAAAAATCAGCGTGGTGATGCCACGCTGGCGGAGATCGTGCAGCGACTGCAAAAAGACGGCCTCAAACGTGTCTGGCGCTGTGGGATAAGACAGTAGCATAAGGCCCAGCGCGTTCGCCTGCTCTTGAATGAGCGCGATGGGCACACCATGGAAGCGAACACGCTGGCTGGCTTCATCGTACATCGTGACGAGGGTGTCCACAGCGAGCCCCTGCTGGAGAGCACGGTCCAGAGCCAGAAAGGAATCTTTGCCCCCGCTGAAACTGACAGCGCACCGCTGAAGAGGTTGCATGTGATTCATCCTTCTGAATAGTCAAACAAGACCCTTATCTTCTTTGCGGATTATACTCCTCACCAGGAGGTTGCTGGGATGCAGGCGGCTGAAGAGAAGGCTGCGGAGGCGCATAATATGGCTGGAATGGCTGCTGTGTTTGCGTCGGCCCAGAGGACTGGGGCTGATAAGCGCCTGGTGGATAAGGGGCAGCAGGCACGCCCTGTCCCACGTTGCGGGATGCGAGCCTCTGCGCGCGTATCCTCCTGACGAAAAGCATCGTCACAAGTACCAGGAAGAGCAGGCCCGGCAACGCACCAATCACCATCGGGATGACGATTTCTATCGCCAGGAAGCTACTGCGAAAGGCCGTATAGTAATAGGTGGCGATGAGCATACCAGGTCCGATTAATATGCCGGCAATCGTCCCTACATACCAGTATCGCAAGTTAGGCGTCATCAAGCCGCCACCCAGGGCGCCGCCAAGCAGCGCAACGATGATCCAGAGAGGAAGGCTGTCACGGAGGACGCCGAGACTGGGAAAAAAGCCAGTGAGCAGCAATGCAGGAAGCACCGAAGTAAAGACGAGTGCAGCTAATCCCACCGTCTGGCGTGTACTCATCGTCTGAGAACGTGTTGTATTTCTTCTAGAATGCATAGGTTCCCTCCTTCATAATACAAGGATATAGTTAGAGTCTTGTAGCGCAACCCCCCGCAGAGAATGCATTATACCATAGTGTAGGCGGCCGCAACCCATCCTTGTTTTCAGGCATGGGCATAGTGTCGTCGCGCCGGGCAGCTTTCAAAAACCCCGGCAGTTGGCGATGAGTAGTTGTACAGATGAGCCGCTTGTGATATGCTACCGTGCAAGATGAGACAGTTGTTCGCATACGCCGTGTGCCCGCTCGCAGGCGTCGCCGGTGTGTGCGGTCTGGCCTGACTGGAGACGTGAGGAGC
>JBDTHH010000248.1:0-8887 GCA_039937055.1 Ktedonobacteraceae bacterium
AAGCCACGCCCTACGGAAACGTCGCTCGCTTCCTGTCGGTGATGGCTTCCGTGTACGCTTATGTGGCGTGACACTCGCGATAAATCGCGCAGCTACGAAACGGGGAGCAGAGTCTGATGGCGAATAGAGAGGGGAGCCTAGCGCTCAATAGAATGACCTGCCTGCTCCAGAACATGCAAGGCCTGTTCCACGTTCTCTTCTTTGATCAGTAAATAATCAGTCGCATAGGTAGCAATCGCCAGGACGCTGATATCCGCCTCGGCCAGGGGAATAGCCAGCGAGACGTGGACACCCGCGACGGAAAAATCGAAGGCTCCCTGCACCTGCAGGCAGCGCCAACCTCTTTCTGCCTCTATCTCCCCTGGTACATTGTCTTGCTGGCAGACAATAGAGAGTTCCTCGTGCGTGCGTGTCAACGAGACAAAGTCGCCCAGGAGAGCCCAGTAGGGAATGTGCTTATCGGGATGGAGCTGACAAACGGCATACACATGTGGCAACAGCGAGAGGCTTAATTTTTTCATACGTTCCGCTTGCGCCTCTCTATTTACTGGCCTGCTGCTCATGAATGTATCCTTCCTTATGGAATAGAGCTGATGGAGAGAGCCATCGCCCATCAATCACGCAATGGGGGAGGAACCAGGGTCTAACATCGCTGATCCTCTCCACTGCTGTTCGCGTTTTACGGCTATGCCTGGTAGGACTTAAGTATAGAGATTTTCACCTTGAAGTACCATATACAAAATAGCATAAACCCAACGCACTAATTTATGCACTATGCACAGTACTCATGCTACCCTTGATCCATTACAGCGTATCCTTAAGGAATTACACAGAAGATGTGAAGCTTTTTTGATAGTCTACTGAGGAGAGCAAACATGCGTATATGCAAACTACCCAATTACCACACAGGAGAGATGGATCCACCAGGAACGGCCAATGGATGCACAAAGCCGGACCCGCCAAGATACATGCCCCCATCCACGTTGATGCACTGCTCACCTGCATATATCCAGGGGCTATCTACCTTGCCGGGTTGGCAACGGCGCATGGTACAGATGGGAGTATGACCGTGGATCAGGTGTCGCCCGCCGAAGATGCCCAGAAAGCGCCGGGCAAAGTCTTCGCCAAAGGTTGTGTGCATGAAGGCCCCACGGCGGGCAAAGCTTTCTAACATTTCTTCCCAGGCTAAGGCATCGCTGCGACGTAACAGCTTGTTGAAGCTTGCATTCACCTCGTCAACGCTGCGTCCACATTCGATATAGAAAGGGGCGTCCGCGTGAATCAGAAGGGTATCCTCTACCAGGGCCATCGCAGGCAGTTGGGCCATCCACTCCAGGTGGCGCAGTGTCAAACCGGCGATATCTTTGCGGTTTCCGCCGTTCCGCTTCCAGCGGGACAGGAAATTGCTTCCCAGACCCGTAGAGCGTCTGCCGAAACGATAGGCCGCGAGCAACATCATCTCATGATTGCCCAGTAGCGATGCTACTGTGCCACCAGCAGCCGCGGCCTCGGTCTGCAAGCGCATCACCAGGTCCAGCACAGCAATGCCATCAGGTCCACGATCAACACAATCGCCCATAAACCAGAGCGTAGCCTCGCCCGCTTTCCAGGCGTGCCCGGCATCTATCAGGTGCGCATCCTGCAGCAGCTTGAGAAGCTTCTTCAGGCAGCCATGGACATCTCCAATAATAGAGATAGGCTGGGAGGATGGTGTCTGCATGAGTGCTCTCTTCTTCTCCTGGGAGGTTACAAGGTAGCCAGAGTGAGGCCGTGATCTTAATGGCCGGCAGTATGCACAAACTGTACAAGGAAGCCCAGCGCGATAATCAGCAGGCAGATGGCAATGATAATCAGGATGGCCATGATCGCGGTGCGGCGAGCCTGGTTGAGACGTGGTGCCTCTGGTTCATAGGGCACCGGTTTGACCTCTTCCAGGTTGCGCAGGTCGTGGAGGAAGTCACTCATCGATTTGTAACGTTTCTCCTTGTCACGACGAATAGCGCGCATCACGACAGTCGCCAGCGCTGGTGAGAGCTGTGGATTCATGAGGAGGATCGAGGGGGGGTCCTGAGAGGCATGCTGGTTCATAATCGCAAAGATATTCTCTCCCTCAAACGGTGTATGGCCGCAGAGCATTTCATACAGGATCACCCCGACGGCATAAATATCTGAGCCGGCCATACCGCGTTCGCCCTTCAACTGTTCCGGGGACATATAATCTGGCGTGCCTACCGTATTGGAGAGACCGCGCCAGGTCACGCGGCGCGCTCCTTCAAGGAGCGCGATACCAAAGTCAATGACTTTGATACTGCCATCCTCCTGGATCATGATGTTCTCAGGCTTTATGTCGCGATGAAAGATGCCTTGTTCATGGCAGTAGAGCAGGGTCTCACAAATTTGTGACGTGATGCGGATGGCCTCGGCAACCGGCAATGGATTGGGGGCCTGCTCTTCGAGCAGGGTGCGCAGGGTTTGCCCTTTGATATACTCCACCACCAGGTACTCTTCCGAGCGCTTCTCATCGGTATTGAGCATGTGTTGCACATGGGGATGATGCAGGCGGTTGCCGATCTCAGCCTCGCGCTTGTAGCGTTCAAAGACAGCAACATTCCCCAGTAAATCATCATTGGGGAATTTAAGCACAACTTCTTGCTGATTCGATACATCGCGCGCAAGGTACACCCGATTCATCCCTCCATGCCCCAGCATACGAATAATTTCGTAATGATCAACCTCCGTGCCCGGTGTATAGGTTGTGGTCATCGGCTCTGCTGGCCTTTCTCCAGTTAAGACAACAGGATCTCGCGCCACTAGTATAGCATAAAATGAATACCGCGCACAGATGGATACAGCGGGGATGATCCTGCTCTTACATTTTGTTAGATTACAGTAGAACAACAGTATCGCAGTGTGGACAGAGAGGAGGGGAGCGCCCTGCTCATCCCCATCCCATACTATGCGGCTAATGGAGGAAAATCATGTCTATAGAGCAACAGGGAACATCAACATTCACGTCGATACATCCAGATACATCTGTCGGTATGGTCTCGCTGCGCGTCTCCGACCTTGAGCGCGCGCGCCGTTTTTATGAAGGGGTGATTGGTTTCCAGCCTCTTGAGCAGACGCCTGAAGGGGTGATCCTTGGCGGACAGGAGAAACGGCCATTGCTGGAACTGCTGGCAGTGCCGGGAGCCACCTCGCAATCGCGCCGGGCCACAGGCCTTTATCACGTAGCTATCCTCTTGCCAACGCGCCCCGACCTCGGTCGCGCATTCCTGCGGCTTGCCAGGGCTGGTGTGCAGATTGGGCAGGGCGACCACCTGGTGAGCGAGGCACTGTATATCTCCGACCCCGATGGCAACGGTCTTGAACTCTATCGCGACCGCCCCCGAAATACCTGGCACTGGACAAACGACATGGTCGAGATGGCCGTCGACCCGGTCGATACGCGTAGCCTGGCGGAAGAGGGTGCGCGCGATGCGGAACCATGGGAAACGCTACCGGTGGGAACGCGCGTCGGGCATATCCACTTGCAGGTAGCAGCTATTCCAGCGGCCGAGCATTTCTATCACACCATATTAGGTTTCGATATCACCGCCAGTATGCCAGGCGCGCTCTTCGTCAGTGCCGGCGGCTATCACCATCACATTGGTCTGAACACCTGGCATTCCCAGGGCGGGAGACCCACACCCGCCACCCAGGCCGGCTTACAGCGCTATACCCTGGCTATCCCTACGCGTGAGGCGTTGGTGGCAGTCAAAGAGCGCCTGCTGGCTCACAAGATCCCCTTTGCAGAGCAGGGAGGCAGCATTCGCATCAATGATCCGTGGAGCAACGAGATTCTGCTCACGGTTTTGCCATGGTAGGGAGCAGAGCGGGATGGCTTAGCATGCGCGTGTCCCGGCGCTTTGAGCCGGAGGAGGGCGCTCGTCAACAATTGCCCGTAGCCGACAGCGCACCGGGGAAGCAGCGCCGGGTGCAATTGGTGTTCATTCTGGGTGCGCTATCGGCCTTTGGCCCGTTGTCCATTGATATGTACCTGCCGGCCCTGCCGTCGCTCAGTCGCGACTTTGGCACCGGAGCCTCGCAGGTACAGCTTACACTCAGCGCCTGCCTGCTCGGTCTGGCGCTAGGACAGGCCATTGCCGGCCCCATGAGCGATGCTCTGGGGCGGCGTCGACCCCTGCTCATCGGGTTGGCTGCCTATGCGCTGGCCTCGCTCCTCTGTATCGTCGCGCCATCGGTGTACGCGCTGGTTGTGTTGCGCTTCGTGCAGGGTCTTGCCGGTGCCGCTGGCATCGTCATCGCGCGAGCCGTCGTGCGGGACCTGCATTCCGGCGAGGCGCTGGCGCGCTTTTTCTCGCTGCTGATGCTCGTCAACGGCCTGGCACCCATCCTCGCACCCCTCTGTGGTGGACTGGTGCTCCGCTTCACCTCCTGGCGCGGCGTCTTCCTGATCCTTACTATCATTGGCGCGCTGCTGCTGCTTGCCGCGGCTACCGGCCTGAGCGAAACTCTCCCGCCAGATCGCCGTCAGAGTGGAGGTATCCCTGCCACGCTCTCAACGTTCCGCCAGTTACTTGCCAGCCGCGCCTTTGTTGGCTACTCCCTCTCATGTGGCCTGGCCTTCGCTGCCATGTTTGCCTATATCTCTGGCTCCCCGTTTGTCCTGCAAGATATCTATGGCGCCTCACCCCAACTATTCAGCATCATGTTTGGTATCAATGCTCTGGGGCTGGTGATTGTCAGCCAGATCAATGGACGGCTCGTCGGTCGCGTGTCGTCGCTGCGCTTGCTGGCTCTGGGGCTGGTTACCACTGCGGCCGGCGGGATAGCGCTCCTACTGGTGGTCAGCAATGGTGGCATTGGCCTGCTGGGTATCCTGCCATCACTATTCATCGTCGTCGCCAGCCAGGGCCTGGTCATGCCGAACGCCAGCGCGCTCGCTCTGGCCGGTCACCCGCGCACCGCCGGCAGTGCGTCTGCCCTGTTGGGCACGTTGCAGTATGCCATTGGGGCCGCCGTCGCGCCACTCGTGGGAGCCTTCGGTACAAAGACGGCCCTACCTATGGCCGTCGTGATGGCTGTTCTTGGTTTCTGTGCGCTTGGAGCCTTCGTGCTCCTTGTTCGGGGTCGAGTGGCACAATGATGGCTTCTTCCCGCGTAGGGAACGGGCACAGGCCAGCGACGCCCCTACACGAAATGCCGCATTCGTGTGAGGCATCCCTTGGGGCGCTTGCCTGGCCGCGCATGCGTGACCCCACACGGATGCGGCAAGCCGGATCCCTACGCGAGAAGGGACCACCTTCATATGAGGGTCAATGTGTAGTGGTGCTCCCTCCTTGCGGGCGCCATGCTTGCAAGACCATAGTCTTCCCCTCAGACGAAGGCCCAGCCCACTTTATGCCCAAGCAGCCATGCTGCTTGCCTGGCTAACATGAAGGGTTTGCTGATGCGCACATACGCATGCTGCGGATTCTGGAGCGCAGGGAACCACAATTCGCCGGGGCGCAGGGGGAAATCACGCATCTGCGCGCGCGCGTCCGCCGATGGATCGAAGGCGATCTGCACCAGGTCACAGAGCACATACCGGAACGACGCAATGACCTCCTGTTGGAGTGCGTAGCTGAAGACCGCCATCTGCCTGCTCACGCTGGCCGTATGCAGAAGCTGGACGATAAGCAGACTCTCACGGGTCTGTTCGTTGATACGACGACCAATAAGCAGACCGCCCGTCTCTTCGCAAAATGTTTCTATTTCTGTCGCGTTGCTGGCTCTTGCCCGCTGGTCCTGTCTTGCCCACTCGGCCTCTTCCTGAGAAATAGAACGCCCAAGTTCAATCAAGGTGGTCATAATGGAACTCTTTTGCCCCGATTCCTATTGATTTGCGGTTTTGATTTGAGTATACTCATGAAGGTTCTACTTTCCATAGTCTCTGGTAACCCAAAGTCTACTGAAAGCCCACCTGTCTATGCAGGAGAATGATGTGCCTTGCCCATATGGGCATAATACCGTCTGAAGGAGCAAGCGTGAAAAGTGGCATATACGTCGGGGCATTTAGCGAGAGCGTGCAGGGATATCTTCGCGCGAGTGGGTATACTCAGAAGGAACTGGCAGATGCGCTTGGCCTGCACCCGAAGGTACTCAGCCGCAAACTGCATGGCAGCGGGAATGCGCGTCTGACGCACCTGGAAGTGCAGCGCATCATCACAACACTGGCTCGCTGGCATGCCATCGCTACCCAGGATGAAGTGCTTTGCCTGCTTGAACTGGCACAGTTGGGACCAGCCCTCTTTAGCGCCGAAGAATGGCGCACGCCACCTCTCAGCGCCCTGGCGGCGAAACGCGCGCAATTCATTCCTTCCGGCGAATCCGGCGCTCGCACGCCTTCGTTCCAGCATAATCTCCCCGCTCCAACCACGCGACTGATAGGACGAGAGTGGGCCCTGGTGCAATTGCGGCAACTGTTCGCACGCAATGATGTACGTCTGGTGACGCTCGTTGGAACCGGTGGCAGCGGCAAGACACGCCTGGCTCTCCAGGTGGCAAACGAACTGCTCGGCGCGTTTGCGCAGGGCGTATGGTTTGTGTCTCTGGCTGGAGTGAGCGATCCTGCCCTGGTGCCGATGAGCATCATCCAGGCGCTGAACATTCAGCCCACGCCCAGCTTACCCCCGCTCCAGAGCCTGATCGCCTACCTGAAGAACAGACAATTGCTGCTGGTGCTGGATAATTTTGAACAGGTAGGAGAAGCGGCAGCTATCGTGGACGCGTTGCTATCAGGGAGTGCTGGCCTCAAGGTGCTGGTCACTAGCCGGGTGGTGCTGCGCCTGTATGGTGAACACGAGTTCAGAGTGCTGCCCCTGGATGTTCCCAATCCCCGGATCATGCTCGATACGCCAGAGGTGGCGCGCTACGGAGCCGTTCAACTCTTCGTTGAGCGTGCGCAGGCCGTGCTGCCTGACTTTGCTTTGACTCCTGAAAACGCGGCAGTCATCGCGCAGATCTGTGCCAGGATGGATGGTTTACCGCTGGCGCTGGAACTGGCGGCTGCGCGCGTCAAGGTGCTGCCTCCGGCGCTGCTTTTAGAACGGCTCTCTGCGGCGCGACTTCGCGTGCTGACCGGAGGTGCCAGAAATCTACCGCACAGGCAGCAAACACTGCGCAAAACCATCACCTGGAGCTACGACTTGCTCTCTGCAACCGAACAGGCCTGGTTTCGTCGCCTGGGAGTATTTAGCGGGAGCTGGTCGCTTGAGGCCGCGGAGGCTATGATGCAGGACGAAACAGCAGACCTGAAGGATGCTGTTTCCGACTCCCCACTGGATATGCTCGAACGGCTGGTGGATAACAGTTTGCTGGTACGCCTGCCCTTCGCGGATGAAGAGGCGCGCTTTACGATGCTGGAAACGCTCCGTGAATACGCCCTGGAACAGCTAAGCGCTCAGGGAGAGTCTGAGCGGCTGCGGGACTGGCATGCCGGCTATTATTTGAGGGAGGCTGAAGCTGGCGAGCAGGGTTTGAGAGGCCCACAACAACTCGCCTGGCTGGCCCGGCTGACGGCCGATCGCGCTAATTTCCGCGTCGCCCTGGAATGGTCGCTGCAACAGGCCAGGGACGGTGGGAGGATACAGGCCCTCTCACTCTCCTGTAAGGACGCGCTTGCTGGCGTCCAGGGCGAGGGATTGCCTGCCGTTGAGGTATGCCAGCGCCTGGCGGCGGCTCTCAGGCCCTATTTGGAATGGCAAGGCTCTCTGACGGAGGCCCGATACTGGCTGGGAGCAGCGCTGGAGGTGCCGCTTGAGGATGGCAGCGGGGAGACGATGCTTGCCGCGCGCGCCAAAGCCTTGAGTGAGGACTCGCGCCTGGTGTGTTTGCAAAATAATCAGACGCGCGCGGTAGAGCTGGCTGAAGAAAGTATCGCGCTCTGGCAGCGTCTGGATGACCCGAGCGGGCTGGCGACCGCACTGCTGCACCGGGGCTGGATTGCTCAGGCCATAGGCGACAATGAAACGGCAAAATGCCTGTACCAGGAGGGCTTGCAACATCTTCCCTCGAAGGACAATCCCTGGCTACATGCCCAGTTGCTCTTTTACCTGGGGGCGGCCTCGGGCTTCACCGGCGACTTTGAGCAGATGCACGCGTTGTATAAACAGAGCCGGGAACTCTTCGCGCAGGTGGGAGATAGCAGCGCCGTCGCCGATGTGTGGAAAGATCAGGGTGGCATGGCGCTCCTGCAAGGCAACAGCACAGAGTCCATTGCCTGCCTGCTGAAGAGCCTGAAGCTGTGCTACGAACTGGACCACAAACAATACATCACAACAGGTATGTGCCTGTTAAGCCTGGCCTTTGGCATGAGGGGGGAGCCGGACTCAGTGACGGCAAGTCTCTACTCAGCGCAAGTGCGGGGGGTCGCCGACAACTTAATGGATACGATTGGTTTGTTTCCCTGGACGGAAACCAATCCATTCGTGCAGATGATCCAGGAACAGATTCGCAGCCGGGTAGATGAAGAGAGCTGGCAAGCAGCGTGGGACGCAGGACATGCGCTCACTATCGCACAAGCGATTGAGCTGGCCTGCCGGTTGGGGGAAGAGGTGCTGTCCTGAAACAAACGCATACGAGGGTCGAGTTTGAGCAAAGGAGCTCGCAGGCTTCGATGACAGAGCGGTGAACGAGGCTACTCATCAAAACATGAGGCTTGTAATGTATGGAAGCAAAGATACCAGCAGCAGACAACAGAAAGCCGCTGCAACGCATATTCCCGGTTACCCATTCGATTCTCTCAGCAGAGGCACTCCTGGCTGAGGTAGCCGCACACTATGATTTTGGCACACCTATTGCCTGTACCCTTTTGAAATCAAAGCTCAACGATACCTATTTGCTG
>JBDTHH010000249.1:0-12246 GCA_039937055.1 Ktedonobacteraceae bacterium
GAAACCAGGCAGACCATCCAGGAGAGAGATCTGCGGAAAAGAGCGGAATCTCGTCTTTCGTGTAGGGGCGCCGCTGGCCTGCGCCCTGTTCCAACCACGCGCGGCATGCCGCCCTCCCCAAAATCGACCTCTATGTTGGTTCTGTCTCACTCTTGGTGATGCTAAGATGCTCCCAACCCGCTCCCCGCCTCGCGTCGATGCTCTTTTTCTCATCCATCCATCCGTGTTGCTGTCCCCGCGCTTCTCACCTTGTTTCAAGCTTTTCTTCATCACCAAGAGTGAGACAGAACCCTATGTTTTCTCTTACCGGCCAGGGATATACGGGATCAGGCCTTTGTAGAACGCTTCCTCCTGGATCTCGCGTGGGGCATGGCGCGCATCGATAATCAGCCCATTGACCTGGATCATCCAGACCAGGGGGTTCTGATCGATCATGGATGGCAGCGTCCATTTGGGGTCCATCTGATACATATCGAAGAGATCGCGGATCTGCTTGGATCTGGCCTGCATGGTGCTCATACTGAGATCAAAGGAGCTGGCTATCTGCCGCGCCGGGATATGGGGCGTCTGGGAGGAATCGAAAAGAAAGTTCACCGCGCCCACGGCATGGATGATGGCGCAGGCCCACGTGGGGACCTTGCCCTGGCTCAGCGGCGAAGGGCGTTTCCGGCAGAGCGCCGCGGTCAATTGACGCAAAAGAGTGGCGTACTCTTCGGTCAAATGTGTCTTGCTGAAGTCATTGGTCAACTGGGTAATCTCGTCGAAACGCGCCTGCATGTCTTTGGGCACCTGCTCCGATGTACTGCGTTTGGCCATACAGCTTCCTCCTATCCTGATGGACAATCAGGAACGATACACGTTTGCTCCATGTGTTTACACATAGGCTGGCTTAAATATGAGCACTTCCTTGAAATCATGTAGATGCTCTACCATCTCCTCGACAGATAAAGGGTCCTGCATGCCCTTTTTCCACTCAGGTCTATCCAGGGTTCCCATGACGAGATAGTCGTTACCAATGACCTCCGGCTTGAGTATCGAAAAGTAGCCGGCAAGCTGTTCTTCCACCTGGTCTTGATGCGCTATCAGCAGGTCACAGTTGACGCAGTAGCGGCATGTCTTGCCCAGTATGATGGTATGCATTGGATGCACATGAATGACGAGCGGAAACTTGCGTAGCCGGGTCTTGAGCTGGCATTGGGGGCAGGTTGTGAAACGTACATCCTGGTAGGGATTGAGAAAGAAACGGTAAAGGGCCGGTTGTTTGCCAAGCGGTGATCGGGTGCGCTTCAGGGTGTTGCCGGCCTTCTCAATGGTGGTGTGGGTGGTGGTTGATGCATCGCTATTGTTCTGCTTGTAAAAGGCTATCGATTGTTTGACATTCTGTGACTGAGACATGTCTCGCAACTCGATGCCCAGAGGTCCACCCGCTCGCTGAATCGCGGGAATTTTTGCCAGGTTGTCGCGTGCCAGGGCGTATTGCGGATCAATGTCGAGCGCGCTTTTGAGGGCCGCCTCCGCCTCTGCATAGCGCGCCTGCATAATCAAACTGATCCCCAGATTCCCCCAGTACTGCGGTAAGTGGCCCCCTTTTTCAATGATCTGGCGAAAGGTCTGCTCTGCCTCTTGCCACTTGCCGCGCCGCGACAGGCTCATAGCTTGCATGAAGGCTGTCTCACGCTCGATGAATTGTTCCCGCGTGATATGCTCTCCCTGCTCCTGCATGGCCTGCTCAAGTTCCTGGCGACTGACGGCTAGTTGTGTCGCGAACTTGCGGGCCATGTCACCGCTCGTGTTTTTTGAGAGTGCGACTGCTCGCTCAAAATCGCTTACAGCCTGGCCGAGGCGTGTTGTATAGCGGCAGGCCAGTCCATGGTTGTACCATAACTCGGCGTTCGTAGGATCGATGGTCACGGCTTCAGTGAAAAGATCGTAGCTTGTCTCATAATGTTGCAGCATGCCATGCGCCAATCCCAGGAGAGTGAGGACCTCAACGTACAGAGGTGAGCGCCTGGGAAGAGTGCGAAGCAGCGGCTCGCAGGTGGCGATGGTACCTGCAAAGTCGCCCTGGAGGATGTGGTGCCGGGCCTGGCTGATCTGCCGCTCAAGGAGCTGCGGTTGTGCAACCCTCCCCGGTAATCGTTTCGTGCGTTTGGATTTCTTCGACATAGACATACCTTTTATCAGAACACGTCAGCTTTCCCGCAGCGCCTGTTTCTCCTGTGGTAGCAGACGGGCTTCTTTCACCGATATCATGCCGCTACTGTATCCTTTTTGGCCTTTCTTTGCAAGTTTTGTAGGATTTCTGGCAACCGGACGACTTCCCCTTCCTCAATTCTCGTCCCCAAACCGCTCGATCACGTGCCCATCATCCTCGCTAAGCCAGAGCAGGCGATAGTGTTGTGTCTCTTGGAGGTGCTCAAAGAGTTTTTGGGAGTACCAGTACATCCAATACCTGCGCTCACCAGGTGTCTCCAGACCGTCAGGCAGGCTCAGCCGAGGTTCTGCTTGCAGCCAGGCAAAGACCCCTTCTAGAGAGGTTCCTTGGAAGCTTGGCCGGTTATTGTGATAGACCGTGATGTTCATCGAGGGCAGGTAAAATTGATAGCCGTTGTGGCTCTCTTGACCAGGAAGAGGTTGGGAGAGATTGTCCTGGAAGATTTGCATGAAGGGAGTCAAATCGGCAAGCAGGTGCTCCCAGGTGCGGTCGCCTCCCACATAGAGACGAGTCCGCGAGGGCAAGGCTTGTGCTTGTGCTCTGTGATTCCCGCTCGTTGGTTGGTTCCAATGGCGGTTTGGCTCAAACGCGATGATCTTTCGTCCCGCGCTGTCGGTGAGCATCAGAGCACACTCATAGTGGTAGGCCGCTTTGAGATGCTGCATGAGTCCAAACAGGCGCTTATCCTCCCACTGTCTATCCTCATCGAGCGTTTCAAAGCCCCATGTCCGCATCTGGATCCAGTAGCGGTAATCCTCAAAATGGAGATCATCGCGGTTGTCCAATTGGTCGCTTTCGCCAATCATGACAGTCGTATGTGGCTCGATCAACTCGTACCAGGGCTCCCCAAGATCAGAAGAACTGGACTTCTCGGAGACCTCCAAGAATGCCTCCACAGTACTGACCAGCTCCTCCAGGGTGGTATCGACCATGATGAAAATGTCAACAGAGTCTGCCATGTGTCTACCTCCTGTTTGAAATCCTTGCTATGGGTTTGTGCTCACAGTAAAATCGGGTATGCTGATCGTAATATCGTAATCGAAGCCAATGATACGAACCCATTTGACGTGTTTCTTATCTAGACTATCAGCCATGTTCGCGACAGCAATTTCAGCCTCTTGCTCAGTGATACCGTTATCTCGTCCGTCGATAATCATGTGGTCGGCCTGAGGAGTCCCTTTGATAGATTTACGAATCTGTTCCATAAGTTGTTTCATAGGATCTCCTGGCTGCACGTTGAGATATTTCAGCTCTACAGCCCCTATTCCCTGGATGATAACATCAGACTTCCTCGTATTGCCACCCTCCGGAATAACGGTCAACGTATACCCTTCACTGGCAAGCAGGAGAATAGTGCGCCTCTCGTGTGAGCGAACCGTTCCCAGATCGGCCGGGTTTCCATCCGGCCCCAGAATACGACTTCTCGCAGCGGCGAGTTGTTGTCTGATCATATCGGCAGGCTCGGTGGGCGGAATACCTAACAATAGTGCATCAATGATATCTTGCCCACTTAACCCTGCTCTAGCATAGGTCTCAATCTGGGCCTGGGTATAAGGTGCCGAGCCCCTGGCATCGATCAAATAGGCCCTTGCCTGAAGGATAGCGGCTATTTGCTCAAAGGTAAACCCTTTTCGGAGCCAGTCGATAAGCTCTTTGTTTGTATAGTTGCTAAGTTTATGTGTCCGTAGATATGTGCGCAGTTGCACCCGCTTCCTGAACAGGTCCAGAATTTCTTCTACCGTCAACTCATCATGGAGTAATAGATCCAAGACCTCTCCTTCGGAGACGTTGATTCCTTCACCTCCCAGGGTTTGGATGATATGCTGCACTGTCTTATCTATGCTGTTGACAATGAATGTTGCATCGGCGAGGGCTGCGGACGCGACTGGTTGCGATGGGTCTGGTGGCAGCGCTGGCCCAGGTGGGTCATGTCATCGTCCCACTGGGTGACTCTATGCCAGGCCTGCAACATCTGGAACTTCTGATAGTCATCTGCTACCATGAACACGGTACCGCCAATTAGCAGGATGATGAGTTGCCCCAAAAGCGTTGCCGGGTCCTCTGGTCCGGTTGCCGTGATGGGGGCCTCTACCTTTTCGCCGGCGAGCATCGTTTGTCCCGCCAGGGCGAATGGCTGTGAGTTGTGTAGTGTATTGAGCAGTGGCTTCAGGTCGGCTACCACTTGCTGGCAGAGCTGTACAAGCTGGTCCATGCGCTGGGAATGTCCGCCGCTGTCATACTGGCTGATCTGGCCTTCCGTGCTCAGAAAGCGTCCGACCAGGTCGGCAACGTTATCGGCGGTCTTGCCCACAAAGGGACCGGGCGGCGCGTAGAGCTTGCCGATGGCGTTCTGAAAGTCCATAACGCTTTGATCGTGAAGCCCATCGATCTGATGAATCTGGGCCAGCGGCATGTGCTGCAAGGGATTGACCAGGTTCTGCTGGATAGCGTTGACGAAATCATCGACAGTTGCCATAGTGTGCTCCTCTCATGGTCGGTAATGAGAAGTGAAGTGTGAAGTCGATTGCGTTCCCTGGGGAGAGGACGTGCCATCAAAACTGGCGGCAATCTGCTCGTCGGTAGTTTCAATGGTGTCTATGGCCTGCATGAGCGCCGACGCGAAGCTCATTTGCCAATCGTAGGAGGCGCGCAGGCGCTCGGCATGTGGCTGCAATACATTGGTCAAGTAGGAGCGCACATCGACCAGGTCACCAAGCAGGAATAACGTGTCTTTGGGAGCGCTTGCCTGAATCCAGTTCTCAACTGTATTCCATAGGGCGCCGTGGTTCTCGCTGGCATGCATGGCGTTGTTAAAAATGGTGCTCGCGGCCTCGCGCAGCAGATCCTTGGGGAAGAGAATTTCATCATTTGAGCCAGTGGAAGGGGGTGGAGCGAAGGGCATAGACGTTACCTCCTTGTAAGATACGCTAGAAGACATTTATGCGTATTGCGATTTCTCTCGAAGCATCGATTACATCCACTGTATTTTAGAGTATCGCTTTCTGTTTGACAAGATAGAAAGTCCCAAATTTATTGGTCGGGTGTTTACTATTTGGCGGTATGACACATAAAGCGAGCATTTTTATACACGTGAAGGGGAGCAAGCTGCCTGAGAAGATGAAGGTGCCTTCTTTGTAGCATAAACGGTCTGCCTGCTTTAGGAGGCATAGTGATCATGGCCGAGCCAGGTACAGGATAGTTTTTCCCTCATCATGCCTGTCCAGAGGGTGCTGCTCTACCGCCTTGATGGAGGCCCCGTCAGGAAAGATAATCGTAAAGGGCGTCGTCCACATGAGGGACAGGCTGTCTATGCGCCTTGAGCCTGCGGGGAATGTGACATCATAGGTGCTATAGGGTCTGCGCGCTCTCGCTCCATCCGGCAGGCAGGCGTCGTATTCGCCTGACGAGCAGCAGGAGACACGTGCTCCATGCCGCTCTAAAAACGCGATCAGTTCTTCGGTATACAGGTGATCTATGGGAGTGTGTATCATCCCAAGGGGACGCTCAAAGCCAGCGAGACTCAGGTTATGCTTCATCAAACACCTCGCAGAGATATTCAGTGGCGCGCTCTTCCCCAACCAACTCACTCAAGCGCTGATGGCACTGTTCCATATGCTTGAACCGGGCCGTAATAAACCGGTGCTGTGCTACGCCTGAAGCCAGGCCATATAAGGCCCAGCGCCCGCCTCGTATTCGAGGGTGAGCCTCTGCCTGAGTTGCGCGATCTCGCTTCTTTCCATTGAACTTGCCCCTCCACTTGAAGTGATGTAAGTGCAGTTTCGTCTCTCATGCCACCGGGCTTCGCAAAAGTCGTACACTGATGCTGCTGGCGATGCGGCGTATTTCGTAGCTGCGCGCTTGAGCGCGCGTGGGCAAGCCGGTCGTCATAGCTGCCACGCGCGCTCAAGCGCGTAGCTACGAAGAATGGGCGACTTTTGAGAGGCCCTGTCTCATGCCATGGGTAATCTTCGCTTTTCGGAAAGCCTATGGTACAATTGGTGTAATAGTTGCTGAACTCACTATAGGCTCTTTTTCACAGATTTTAAACGCACAAGCAAGAGCGTATTTCTGGGAAAAGAGCGACCCAACTACACGAACCTATAGGGGCGTACACATGGCGAAAACCTCTTACCATCATGGACAAACAATAAGAGAGTATCGACGACTACGGGGGTGGACACAAGCACAACTTGCGGCGGTATGGCCCAAAATAGATGGTGAGGAGGGGGTAAATGTGCGCTATGTCCAGGATGTCGAATATGGCGATAAGCATGTGACTGACCCCGATATCCTCCGCAGACTAAGCGAGCTGTTAGATATTCCCTTATGGAAATTCGGGATGTCTGAATACGACCCCTTTCATCCGGCTTCGCTTCCTGGCTATGGCGAGCGTATGTACCATGAAACCTTGAATGTGACCGAGGCTCTTATCCAACAAACTCTGGCTATGAGGAGAATCGCGCCAGTTCCCCAGGTAGAAAAGAGTGCGAAAAGTCTCAGGAACCTCTTTGTCTATTTTCTCAACCAGCTTCCTCCCCCGGCCCAATTAGAGCCACGCTTTTTGAGTCTCTATGCTCAGGAACAAAGCGTTCAAGGACTGATGTTGTTTGAGAATAAAAAATATACCGCTGCCTTAGACACCTTCTCCCACATGTATAACGTCGCTAAGCAATCGGGCGACCTGATATTAATCGTTCACGCCCTTCAGAAGATAGGCGTGGAATTGAAACGTGCCGGGCGTATGCCGGAGGCGATCACTGCCCTTGAAGAGGCGCGGGATATCTCTTTTAGCACGAGCAAGCAGGTGGCAGCGTTTACGAATGCGTATTTAGCCCATATGTATGCTACCAATGGCGATGCCTTGCACTTTGAACGTGCCATTAACACCGCTCAATCGCTTGCTGAGCCATTGAAGGAGAGGTACGGCGATGGCACAGATTTTATCTTCCAGAAGTTTAGTGGTATCCTCGTCTTGCGGAGTCGCGGCTATCTTCATATACATGAGCCAAAGAAAACGCTAGAACTTCACGATGAAGTGAAAAAGCAGATACACAGCGATACAAACCTGTGGTTAGATTGGAAGCTGCACCTGTATCGTGCGCGGGCGTACCTGATGCTGAAGGACGTTGAGGGCTGTATCGCGGCAGGCCGAGAGAGTTTCGAGGGAGTGAAAGACTGGCAGTCACCCCACCGTATCAAACAAGCAGCAGAACTGCTCAGCGAGATTGATGCTGCTGGCTATGGAAAGCTCAAAGTGGTACAGGATTTCCGTGGGGATCTTCAACAGGCAGCAGACAAGTCCCATTCCGCGTAGGGATTCGGCTTGCCGCATCCGTGTGGGCCACGCTTGCGCGGCCGGGGGAGGCCTCCCAAGGCCAACCACACGGATGCGGCAAGCCGAATCCTACGCGGGAGAGGCGGCAATATCCAGGGCCAGGTCAATCGAGGCTTGCAGTGCTCCATAGAGGGCGGCGTCTGCCTGGAGTTGTGAGAGGCGCAGGGGCGCGCTACTGCCGGTATGCTGTTCAATCAGTTGTTTTATTGGCTGCATGAACAGTTCATCGGCACGGGGTAATTCAGAAAGATCGCCGCCCAGCACAACAATCTCCGGGTCTATGATTGCCACCAGGTTAATAATGGTGGCCGCCAGGTATTCGTTCATGGTGCGAATGGCTCCGCAGGCCCGTTGCTCCCCGGCCATCGCCTGTTCGCACACGGCCTCCGCGGAGATAGGAGGCAGGCCAGGCGCCTGCGAGGCGGCCACGAGCTGATCGATGCTCGCCATGGCTTCCAGGCAGCCGCGGCCGCCGAAGCTGTGGTAGAGATTCACGCGATCAACCACCATGTTGCCGGCTTCGCCCGCGGCGCCCACGTGGCCCCGGAAAAGGTTTCCTCCCATCAGCAGTCCCGCGCCTATACCGCGTCCAACAAAGAGATAGACGACATCGGAACATTGCTGGGCGCAGCCGGATTGATATTCCCCAAGGGTAGCCAGGTTGACATCGTTATCTATGACCACGGGGAGGTGCAAGAGCTGTTCCAGTTCAGCACGCAAAGGACGATTATTGAGGCCAGGAAAAACTTTGGCGGCGTCTACATAGCCGGGAACAGGCGTGGTATGCACAACTCCCGGTACCGCGACTCCCAGCGAGACAACTTTCGCCGCATGGTCGGTCCACATAGCGAGCATATCTTGCACAAGCAGACCGATCTGAGGCAAGATGCTCTCGCTCTTCTCCAGCACAAGAGCACGCGAAGTACGTTTGATAATGTCACCGTGGAAGTTGGCAATAGCGGCACGGGCAACGCGTGTACCAAGATCAAGGCCAAGCACGACCCCTGCCTCTTCGCGAAAGCTATAGAGTTCTCCCAGGCGCCCCCCGGTCGGGGCGGACTTCCCGGTGCAGGCAATATAGCCCTCCTGTTCAAGCGCATCGACGATGCGCGAAGCGGTGGGCCGAGAAAGCTGGAGTCGCCTGGCGATTTCAGCGCGCGAGATCGCCCCCTCCTCGCGAATAAGTTGCAAAATCAGGCGGCGGCTTGAGCCGTGCTTTATTCTGGTAGGTGTAGCGAGGACCACGTGTTGCTCATCTGTCTTTAACATGCCACAAAATCGTTCCTGCTTTCTTGACGGCACTGAATAGATTGTTTCATTGTGAACAGAATAAGCAGGAATACAAGTGATTTTCCTTCCGCTTTCTTTCTTCTGATAGAAGCAAGTATACCTGTTCATTAGCAGGCTGTCAAGCAAAAAATGCAGGATGATTAGCATATCATTGACAGCTTTCTTAAGTAATGCTATTGTTAACAATGTTACATCAAGTAACAAAGTTAGCACGCAGGTTTCGTTGGAAGGACTATTCAGGACACACGAAGAGGAAATGCTATGCTGAACGCCCAACAACCCACTGGAAAAGGACGGTTGCGCAAGAACGCGATTAGCGTGCTTGGAGCTGTCGCGTTATCTATGGCCTTTATGGGGCCGGCCACCAGCGTCTTTTTTAATACGCAACCGGCGGCGGCAGGAGCGGGTTACGCTCTTCCTTTCGCTCTGCTGCTGGCTCTGATCGTCTGCGTCCTGGTGGCCTCGGCCATCGGCGCTTTTGCGCAGAAGATTCCTACCGCCGGCTTTGCCTACACATTTAACCTGCATGGGTTTGGCAAACGCGGAGGTTTCCTTTCTGGCTGGTTGCTGGTTTTTGCTTATGCTATGGTCGGTCCTATGTTGCTGGCGGCCATCGGGGCGCTGGTTTCACAGTTTGTGCAGACGCAATTTAGTTGGGCCATTCCCTGGTGGGTCTTTACCATCGCCTTCGCGCTCATTGTCTGGGTCATTGGCATTCTGGGCATTAGCCGTACCGCAGCTACTGCGCTTATTTTTCTGGTACTGGAAGTTGGCGTGATGCTGGCGCTCTTCGTGACCATTTTTGCAAAGGGGGGAGCCCAGGGCATCTCGCTGGCGCCGTTTAATCCTGCCAATTCAGCGGGTGGATTTTCTGGTCTGGGCATCGGACTGCTGTGGGGCATTCTCTTTTTTGTCGGCTTTGAATCGGCCGGAACCCTGGGTGAAGAGACGCGGGATGCGAAGAAGAGTATTCCAGTGGCGCTCTTCACGGCGGTTGCGGTGATCGGCGTTTTCTATGTGCTGTCCGCGTGGGCCAGCGCGCTTGGCTATGGCCGGAGCCATGTCTCTACTTTTATGAACGATGGCTCACCATGGATCACACTGACGCAGACCTACTGGGGATCAGGCCTGGTCTGGTTGGTATCGCTTACCGTCCTGAACAGCATTTTTGCCAATTTGATCTCAGGGGCCAACGCAGCGGTTCGCGTGCTCTTTGCGCTTGGGCGTGAGGGCATTTTGCCTGTCCGCCTTGGTACGACGAGCGCGCGCGGCAATCCCTCGACGGCTTTGACCGCCTATATGATCTTCGCCCTTGTTCTGGCCTTAATTGGGGGCTTGCTCTGGACGCCGCTGGGCGCCTATGGCTTCTTCGGCACGATTCTGGGTCTTGGCCTGGTGATTATCTACATTCTGGTTAATCTGGCCCTGATCGTGTTTTACTGGCGTGATTATCGTGCGGAGTTTTCCGTTATGCGCCACGCGATATTCCCGGTTATTGCCAGTCTCTTGCTGCTCCTGCCGATCTATGGTCTTTTGTGGCCGGTCCCGGCATATCCAAATAACCTTGTACCCTACATCGTCCTGGCCTGGTTAATCCTGGGCGTACTTTACCTGGTGATTATAGCGCGCCGGCGTCCGCAGGTGATTGAGGCTATGGGCCGCGTAATGGTCGACGATTCGGCGTCAACGGGAAGCTCGGAGACGGATTCGGCGCTGGCCGGCTAACGCTGGCATCTCAGGAAGGAAACTTTCTATGTACTTACAACGCTTGCTGGAGCGCAACCCGCGTCTGCTGGAGGCGGCCATTGATCTGCACCAGCGTGGCCAGATTCCGCCCAACACCTGGATTATCGATCTGGATATGATTGTGGAGAATGCGCGCGCGCTGGCTGCCGAGGCCCGTCGCCAGGGTCTGACCACCTACCTGATGAGCAAACAGTATGCGCGCAATCCCTATGTGACGGCGCTGGCTCTTGCCCAGGGACTGTATAAGGTGGTCGCCGTCGATGCTGCCTGCGCCTTGCTGGCCAGGCGCTATGGTTTGCCTGTGGGACACATTGGGCATCTCAACCAGATCCCTCGTCACCTGGTGCCAGCGATGGTGGCGTTGCGCCCCGATGTGATCACGATCTACAACCTTGAGCATGCGCGCTGGATCAACGACGCTGCCGCGCAATTGGGTGTCGTACAGGATCTCCTGCTGCGCGTTCAGGCCCCCGGCGACCTCAACTTTGATGGCCAGGAGGGGGGCTTTGCTGAAAGCGCTGTGCCGGGTATCGTGAGCCAGTTGGCGCACCTCCCGCAGGTGCGTCTGGTGGGGGTCACCTCATTCCCGTGTGTGCGCTATAACCACCATCCGGACGAGGCCTGTGAAGTGAGTCCGAACATGCACACGGTACAACGTGTGGCGCAGACCTTGCGCGAGCTGGGCGTCGAGGTAACACAGGTCAATGCCCCAGGAAACACTTCCTGCGTGGTGATGCCGCTCTTAGCTGAGAACGGGGCGACCCATGTCGAGCCAGGGCATGGTTTGCTGGGAACCACGCCCAACCATGTCTTCCAGGAGAACCTGCCCGAACGGCCGGCCTACGCCTATGTGACGGAGATATCGCATCACGTGGGAGATCGGGCCTATGCCTATGGTGGCGGGCTGTTTCATGATGGCTATGTTGCCAGCCAGGAAGTGAGCGCGCTGGTGGGATCACGCTGGGAGGAGGCGCGTGCCAACGGCGTGAATTACCTGCATGACATTCAGCAGATTATCGACTATCATGTCGTCTTGCAGCCCGGTTCGCGTTGTAAGGTAGGCGATACTGCCCTGCTTTGCTATCGCACCCAGATGCAGATGACCAGATCCTATATTGCCCCGGTTTCAGGCCTCGCAGGCAAGGGTGAGATCAAACTGCACTATCTGTTCGATAACGCGGCAACCGCGCTGGATGAGCAATACATGCCGGTTGACCCGGCCACCGTTCGCCGGGACATCGACGCGCTCCTTGCCACCTATGCCTGATGAGGCGTCGCATTCGCATGAGGCCGGGGGAAGGATAGTGGGAGAGAGCGAGTCTGTTTTTCGTGTAGGGGCGCCGCTAGTCTGCGCCCCGGCCTCATGTGACAAGAGGTTCTGAAGATAGGTTTTCCTGCAAGCTGTGCCAGTTGTGCAGATGCCCAGAAAATGATACAATCTGCCAAAGTTCCTCGCTCGGCAAAGGAGGCCCTATGGAGACTGCGCCGTTCTCTGATAATCCTCTCGTGATCCTCAACCCGGCGGCCAATCGTGGCCGCATAGAGCCGTATCGCGTTCTGGTGCGCCGTCGTATCGCAGATGAGCAGGCGGAGTATGTCGAGACTGCGAAGAGCGGCGATGCGCGTGAATTGGCGCTGCGGGCGGCTACAGAAGGGCGCC
>JBDTHH010000250.1:0-6424 GCA_039937055.1 Ktedonobacteraceae bacterium
GGTTGTTTCATCAAGGTCAATCGCGAGCGACACGGCACGCCGTGTCGCTCCAAAAAAGAGGAGATCGTCCATGTTGCTCCAACGTGATTCTGAAAAGATTCGGCGTGATGCTATTGCTACCGGGATAAAGAAGGCGAAGAGCCAGTGTCTCTCGTGCGCGGACGGCTATTTTGAGCTAGCGCGCGAGCATGGCGCGACCGAAGAAGAGATCAAGCTGGCCCTGGAAGAGGCGGCGCAGCGGCGCGGCCAGAACCTGAGCCGGAGAGACCTCATCAAAGTACTGGCCGCGGGTGGCATCACACTCGCGACCGCTGGACTCCTCACAGGCACGGCCCACGCCGATCAGTTCGGCGACTGGTATGGCACTGACAGTAACACACGCAGCCTGACGAGCGGGGGGCTTCAACAGGATTTCTATATCGGCCGCATGGGCCAGGCGTTAGATTTCGATACCAATTCTTACGCGTTCAACCGGGCGGCGGCGGCGGATACGAAGCCCAGGCAGGGTGGGGCCAATACCCATAGTTTTGGCTACTGGGCCGTCCATGGACCGCAGAGCGGGAACAAGCCCTCTAACCTCACCAATTACCAATGGGGCGCGGCCCAGGCCGACAAAGCCTATGACGCCTGGTGGCATTGTCCAAACCAGGATCTCATTGGGGGTGCCACGATCTTTGGCCAGGTTGAGCCGGAGACGGCTGGTTGGATCTCAGGGGTCATTAACAATAATCGCGACGTTGTAAATGGTTTTATGGATGAGCTGTTTACGATTGTCCCGGAGAATACCTGGCCCGGCCTCTATATCACTCCCAACAACTGGCAGAATATTCTGGAACCGGATTTCCACTCTTTCAGAACCAACACCAATTTTGTGCTGTGGATGTCCGGCCTGGATACCTGTGGCTCCGATATCTGCGCGCCATGTGCCGCCTGCGCCACGCAGCCCACCGTTCACAACAGGTTCCAGAACTTCCTTAACAACGGCGTCAATCTCGGCAGTATGGTCCCCGTCGTCTGGCAATACTGGATCAGCGGCGGTTATCCTTGTGGTAGCTGCGGTGACTTCGATGTCACACGCCAGGATACCGATGCCTTCACTCCAGTGATCGTCCAGGGAGCTGCTGCGGCTCGTAGCGCCGTCGACTCTGCCCTTCAGAGAAGGCGGAGAAACAATCCTAAGATGAAGAAGCGTTAGTACAGCGACAACACGGGCTATAAAAACGTTATCTGCTCCATCTGGCATTCACTCGTTGCTGGGGAGCTAGCTTAGAGACATTGGTCCTCCTGCATGTGTGTTAGTTCTGCCAGGAGGGCCAGTGTCTCGACAGTCTCGGGATGCCGTCTCCCCAATACCTGCTCCTGAATTGCCAGCGCGTGGCGAGCCGGGGCCAGCCCCTGTTCATCGTTGCCCGTGGCCTGGTGGAGACGAGCCAGGCCATACAGCGTCGTAGCCATGCGCGGGTGCTGCGACAGGCCGGATTTCTCCAGGATCACGAGCGCCCGTGTGTAGAGCGTCTCAGCTTGTTCATACCGTTCCTGAGCCTGGGCAAGCAGAGCCATCAGGGTGAAGCTGCGCGCGATCTCATGGTGCTCTTCGCCAAATGTCTGCGTTCGGATGGTCAGGATGCGCTCACACAGTTCACCTGCTTGTTCATACTGGCCCTGTTTACAAGCCAGTTCCGCGAGTCCATGCAGGCTATGGGCCAGATCCGGGTGCTCGGGTCCAACCGTCTGTTCCCACATAGCCCGCGCCTGCATGAAATAGTGCCTGGCGCGATCATCTTGCCCTTGAGCCAGGTAGAATTCTGCCAGTGCGTTCAAAATATCGGCGACCAGCGGGTGTTGAGTTCCAAATGCTTGTTTTCGTATCGCCAGGGCGCGTTGATAGAGCGGCCTCACCCTATCATATTTCCCCTGGTTCTGATAGAGCATTGCCAGATTACGCAGGCTGGCGGCAACCTGGGGATGGTCCGGCCCCAGCACCTGCTCGCGGATTCTCAAAGCGCGTGTGTAAAAGGACGCGGCTTTGATATAGTGTCCCTGTTCATGATAGAGTCCTCCCAGCCTCTTCAGGATGGTGGCGACATCGGGGTGTGCGGCCCCAAATGCCTGCTCGCGGATCGCTAGAGCGCGCTGATGGAGTGGCTCGGCCCTGGCTAAAAATCCCCGTTCTTGATAGAGCACAGCCAGGTTGCTCAGACTCTCAGCAACCTTGATGTGTTCAGGTCCTAATAGCCGCTCGAAGATCGCGACCGCTTGCTGGCAGAGCGGCTCGGCCTGCTCATACTGACCTTTCTTATAATAGAAGAATGCGACCTTTGTAATGCTCTCCGCGAGGTCAACGCTTTCTGGGCCAGGTGCATGTGTGTGTATAGCCAGCACCTGTTGATACAGAGGTTCGGCTTGCTCATCTTTCCAGAGCGCTTCATAGAGGCTGGCCTGGCTTTCAAGAATCGGCGCTATACCAGGATGCTCTGTGCCGAGTAGCTGCTCGTAAATTGCACGCGCCTGCTCATACAATGGCTCGGCCTCGGTGTAATGCGCGCGCTCATGGAGATAGCGCCCAGTCTGGTGTAGCAAGCCAGCGGCCTCCAGGGTGACAATATGCCACTGCGCAATCAGGTCGGCGCAGGCCAGCGCCTGTGGAAGATACCTCTGACACTGTTGCCAGTTAGAGAAAGACACAATTGGGAAGACGCGCTGTACAGCGCATACGGCTTTTGTAGCCCATTGACGCCGGGTCTGGTCGTCCATGCCATCGCGCAGGACCGCCTGAATCAGGCGATGGATGTTCAGCGTCCTGTTCTCTGGAGACCGTTGTACCAGGGAAAAATTTCGTAAGACCCTGATGGAGTCGTCTAACCACAGCAAATCCGCTCCGCTCTCCTCTAGCCTCGAACAGGCTTCATCCTCAGAAGCGACAGCACTCAGGATCTCTTCGGCGATCGTTTCTGGCTCCAGGAACGCACACAGGTGCAGGATGTCAGCGGCTGTCTGACTGGCCTGCTGGGTCTGTGTGAATGAGAGGGACCAGGTAGTGGCGACCGGATCGAGGTGATCAGTGGCGCTGCCGCGTCTGCCAAGTAAAGTGGCGCGGTGCCTCTGATAACGCTGGAGATAGCCCTGGACGCCACATCCGACCTCTTCAATATAGGCCCCAGCCTGGTCCAGTCCCAGGGGGAGACCATCCATCAGAAGCGAGAGTTCTCTGGCGTGGAGACGATCGGCCTCGGATGCCTGCTCCAGTGATGCATCGGGAGCCAGGATTTTTGCTCTACGGAGCAGGCAGAGTGCTCCTTCATCGGGATGCATCTTCTCGATCTCCACGCAGTTCGCAAGCGTGCCGGTGGCCTGCAGACGGGTAGTATACAGGACATACCCTTGATGCATTAGCGGAACGTAGCTGTGCAGCAGATGCAGGTCTTCAAGGTTATCCAGGATGAGAAGCCAGTTGTCATGTGCCTCGAACCAGCGTCTGACAGCAGCTACCGCGCTATGGAAGTCCTGCTCATACTTCTCGCCGAGGCCCAGATCCTCGGCGAGCTTGACGATCTGTGAGAGTAGTGTAGTGGGCGAATCGGCCTGGAGCCAGTAAATAGCTTGATAATGGGTACGATAACGATAGGCGTATTCAATGGCCGTATGTGTCTTGCCAAGCCCACCCAGGCCGCAGATCGCCTGTACCTGAATGATGCTATGCTCCTTATGAAAGGCCTGGAAGAGGGAGGTGATCACCTCATCGCGCGCGGTAAAATAGGCATTGCGCCGGTAAGGGATCATCCAGCTCGCGGGGGATAGCGTTGCCGGGGGAAGCTGTTCCTGATCGGACGTGTCCAGAAATCCCAATTCCTCGGCATTTTTGGCAAAGAGGATGCACAGCTTCTGCCGAAAGTAAGGGCCAGGTTTTGCTCTGCCACATTCCCAGCGGTTCACTGTGTACCCATCAGTGCCAATCTGCCCGGCAACGTCTGCCTGTGTCCAGCCACGCAAGAGGCGCTCGCGCCTCAAAAGTGCATTAGGTTTTACCTTATTTGTAGTTCCCATGCCCCGTCCTATCTTTTTACTTCATGTAGCTTTACATAACGGTGACATTTGTGCAGATTTTTATTATACCAAATTATTTTCATCGTCCTCCTGTGATCTATAATAGCCGCATCTTTTGCAGATCTCTGGCTGTTTGGTGGGATAGACAGTACTTCTGGCTAGAAACCTGCATTCTGCCGCGTATGTGAGTAGAGTGTTTGGTGGCGATGGGGGTCCTGGTAGATACATTGCTGAAAATTGGGACGGTGTGATATACTTCTTTGGAAGTATTTTACTTCAATATACTCTATGAGAGAGTATACTGTTGGCAGAGATGGATTATAGTATGTTGCCCACAAGCCAGGAGTTTTGCCTGTGTTGATACCTCTCCTCATCATTCTTCTCGCCGTGTCACTGACATTTATTGTGGCCGGTTATCTGCTGTCCAGCAGACCAGCGACGTACAATCAGCGAGCAGCGTCTTATGATGAACGTGGAGTGCGCCGTTCTAGCAGGCCGGGCGCGAGCGCCCATCGCTCTATGGAGCAGCCAATCGCGTCGAGGCGCGCCAGCATAGCGCTCTCCGCGACGGCTATGTCGATGGCCGCGCAGGCTCCTGGAGTTCGGCGGTCGTCCCGGCAGCCGTCGTGGAAGATCATGACCATCGGCCTCGTTTCGTCGATCATTCTGGGTCTCTACCTTCTTAACCTGCTGCTGCCTCAGCATGGGTTTCTCGGCTATTACCTGTTTGATACAGCCCCTGCTGCAACTCCTGCCACTCAGAATCAGGCCTCGTCTCCGGTCTATCATGCATTCCAGATAACGCGTATCTCGCAGCTTGACCCCGCGCAATATAATTCGCCTCAAGAGTATCACACCTGGGCCTACGCGGCCTGTTCAGCGGCGGCTATGACCGTGGTCATTGATGCATACGGCCATCATTATCGTGTGATCGATATTATCTCCGTTGAATCACGACTGGGAGAGATTACACCGCAGATGGGGTTGCTGGAAGATGTCGGCCTTGCGCGCACCCTGGCCCAGTTTGGTTTTAAGGCAAGCTGGGGCTATCAACTGAACCTCGACCAGGTTATCGCTACCGGCAACAAGGGCCAGCCGGTTATCGTCGACTTCCCACCTGACAGGTTTGCCGGTGGGCATCTGCTGGTGGTCACGGGTGGTACTGCCGATTCTGTATTCCTCGCCGATTCCTCAGGCTTGAATATGCGCACGATGGCCCGCGCGCGCTTCCTCCAACTATGGGGCGGCTTCTCCGCTGTGGCTACGCCGCGCTAGCCAGGTATCAATCAGAGCAATTTCGCGTATCAAGGAATGTGACTTGCCTCGCCCATGTAGGCCTACACGGGCGAGGCAAGCCACATTCCTTGATACGCAGATCGTGGCGTATGATCCATCAGGCCTCGGCTTCGGCCCCTGCTTCCGTCTCTGGCGTAACTTGATCCTGCTTGGGAATGTGTAGCTTGATACGGCGGAACGCCTCGGCATGCTGTATATCGAGGTCCTTCTTCTCCTTGGCCTCTTTTGCCGTCTCCGCGGTCCACTTCTGTACCATTTCAAGCATATTCGTCTCCGGGCCGAACTGCGTGGCGTGGCATTGCAATCCCCTGGCCTTGAGTTCGACCGTCTCGCTGATATCGACGTAGGTATTGTCATGTTCGGTGAAGAACAGGTACAACTCGTGAACCTGGTACGGCTGGAAGCCTTCCATCAGCAGTTCGCGGTACGAGTGGGGGTTGCCCACCGCCGGAAAGATGGCATCCAGCACAATATTTCCCGTTGCCCGGTGGTCTGGATGGTTCAGGTACGCCGTCTCATCAGGCTTGTTATCGGGATCGGGCGCGAAGATGTGCTGGCTGGGGTCATGGGTAAAGACGACGCGCGGGCGATACTTGCGGATCAGGCGTACAACGGCCTTGCGCGCCTCCTCGCTGTTGGTCAGGTGGCCATCGGGGAAGCGCAAGAACTCGACAGCCTGCACCCCCAGCGTCTCGCAGGCCAGGCGCTGTTCCTGCTCGCGCGTGAGCATCAATTCGGTATCGATCATGCTGGGCACCTCGGTGCCCTCGGTGCCATCCGTCATGACGACCCACACCACCTTCTTGCCCTGCTTCGCCCACAGCGCGCTCGTTCCGGCGGCTCCAAAATCGGCATCGTCGGGGTGCGCGCCGATGACCATTGCCTCGTAATCGGGCGTCTTGACTACCTGTACTGCGCCCGGTGCTTTTCTATCTGCCATATCTTATCCTCTATGTTGATTCTACTATGCCCTAAGGTCTGTTTAGTATAGGCCGCAAGGGCGTTGAACGTCAAGGAGCGCGAGGAGCATGCCCCATAGGCGTGAATGTAAGACAGAAACGAGCGAACATCGGGCGTCTCCGTA
>JBDTHH010000251.1:0-9377 GCA_039937055.1 Ktedonobacteraceae bacterium
GTGTGATACCGCGCGGGCTTGTAAACGGCACCCCTACGTCTCCCCTCCTTTATGTGAACCGGGATGCGGGCATGCGAGCAGAAAGCTTCCTGGTGACTTATCTCCTGAAGCGAACGTAGTTATTATACACAGCACTTTTGGAGGTGCTGGCATAGCGTAGCAACGGAGGCATAGGAGTGCCGCATTTTATAAATGCTGGCTTGTCTCACTCGGCTTGCTGTGCTACACTACGTTCATCAACGCCCCGTTTAGCGTTCACCATTAGGAGGTGTCTTCATGGTATCTTCCCTCAGATCGCGTGGCCTGTGTCTTATGGGCCTCGTGATGGTATTTGCCCTGCTGCTGGCAGCGTGCGGGAGCACTCCCCCCGCCAACACCGGTACCGGCAATACAAATACGCCCTCCCTCGGCCTGGTTAACCCCGGTATCCTGACGGTTGGTAGCGATACCACCTATCCCCCGCAAGAGTTTATCAATCCAGGCAGCGGCAAGGCCACCGGTTTCGATGTCGATGTCATCACCGAAGTAGCCAAACGCATGCACTTGCAGGCGAATGTCGTCACCACAGGCTTCGACACCATATTTGATAGCCTGGCTGCCAAGCGCTTCGACGTGGTCATCTCAGCGGTGACCATCAACGCGGACCGCCAGAAAAAGTTCGACTTCGTGCCATACTTCAACGCCGGTGAATCGCTGCTGGTCGAGAAGGGCAACCCCTTGAACCTCAAGACCACCGCCGACCTGTGCGGCAAAAACGTCGGCGTGCAGGACGGCACAGTCGAGAAGACTGACCTGGATGCCGCCACAAAGGATTGTACCAGCAAGGGCAAGCCCGCGATTAACACCACCATCTTGAAAGATCAGACGGCTGTGGTAGAATTACTGGCAAACAAGCGTGTGGTAGCGACCTACCAGGACTCGCCGGTGACTGATTACTACCTGAAGCAGAACCCCGGTATGTTCGAGGTTGGTGGCACTGTAGTCAACGCGGCTCAGGAGGGGATCGTTGTGCGCAAAGGCGATAGCGCCATGCTCAATGCGGTCCAGCAGGCCTTCAACTCCATGAAGTCCGATGGCACCTATAAGCAGCTCATCGACAAATGGGGCCTGACCAGCGGAGCTATCTCGCTTGTTGATCGTCGGACCACGGCTGCCTGATTGCCAGGCCCGCCGCCTGTTTCTGTGTTTCGCGCATGTGCATCTTCACGCCTGGGCGAAACGCAGAAACTCCATGTGAGGAGATGCCTGTGTTTCGTTGGGATATCGTCGGGCAATACCTGTTTTCACCCATCTTCCTCCAGGCCGCCTGGATCACCCTCTGGATAGCGGTGGTCGCGCAGTTCGCCGGTGTAGTGATTGGCCTCTTTCTCGCGCTCATGCGCCTATCGCGTTTCCCCATCTTCTCTTTTCCGGCCCAGGTGTATGTCTGGTTCTTTCGCGGCAGTCCGCTACTGGTCCAGATTCTCCTCCTCTGGGATGGTCTACCCAGGATATTCCCCGCCCTGCTGCTCAGCAATATTGCCTGTGTCTTGATCGCGCTCTCCCTGAACGAAGGCGCATACATGTCGGAGATCACCCGCGCCGGTATTACGTCGGTGGAGCCCGGCCAGATGGAGGCGGCCAGGGCGCTGGGGATGCGCTATGGGCTGGCTATGCGCCGCATCGTACTACCGCAGGCCCTGCGCGTGATCATCCCTCCCCTTGGCAACGAGTTCAATAACATGCTCAAGACCACCTCGCTGGCCTCAATTATCGGCCTGCAAGAACTTGTGGGCACCTCTGAACAGTATGGCTCGATTACCTTTACGATCTTCGAACTGCTGATCGTAGCTACGCTCTACTACCTGCTCCTGACCACGCTGTGGGACTTCGTGCAGCGCTGGATCGAGCGGCGCCTGGACCCGGAGCGTATGGGCGGAGTACAAATCAACAAAAAGAGCTGGTCACAGCGTATGCTTGGCATCGGACACCAACCGCCCGGTGAACTGGTGGTTGGCGGACACAACAGGCCATCGAATGTGAAGGTGTAAATACATGGCAGAACAGCACATGCAGACCCAGAGCGGCGCCGTCGAGATGGTACGCGGGGAGCAGATCGTCAAGCGCTTCGGCGACCTGACGGTGTTGAACGGCGTGGATATCACGGTGAAGCGCGGGCAGGTAGTGGTGATCATCGGCCCCTCCGGCTCCGGCAAAACCACCTTGCTGCGCTGCATCAACCACCTGGAGAAGATCGACGGCGGGCGCATCTACGTCGAGGGTCAACTGGTGGGCTATCGCGAAGTCAACGGCAAGATCGTGGAGGACCGCGAGATCAACGTCGCGCGTATGCGCTCGCAGATCGGTTTTGTGTTCCAGCGCTTCAACCTGTTCGCGCACAAGACAGCCCTGGAGAACATCATCGAGGCCCCCATCTACGTCCTGGGCCATAAGCGTCATGATGTACTGGAGCGCGCTCATGGCCTGCTGGCCAAAGTAGGTCTTGAAGACAAGGCCCACGCTTACCCGCACAAGCTCTCCGGCGGCCAGCAGCAGCGCGTAGCCATCGCCCGCGCGCTCGCCATGAACCCCAAGCTGATGCTCTTCGACGAAGCTACCTCCGCGCTTGACCCCGAGCTGGTGGGCGAGGTGCTCAAGGTGATGCGCCAGCTTGCCGAGGAGGGCATGACGATGGTGGTAGTGACTCACGAGATGGGCTTCGCGCGCGAGGTGGCCGATCATGTGATCTTCATGGATAAGTCAGTGATCGTGGAGCAGGGCACCCCTGAGCAGATCTTCGATAACCCGCAGAACGAGCGCACGCAGAATTTTTTGCGGATGATCCTGTAGCCGTGCGCCTGCATACTACGATCGTCACCGCCAATATCGAGGTGCGCGCCGGCCTGCACCTCATCGAGATGCAGGCCCCGCTGCTGGCCCAGGCGGTGCGGCCAGGCCAGTACTGCCTGGTGCGCTGCTGCGATAGCGGGGCCAGCGACCCGCTACTGCGCCGCCCGTTCTTCGTCCATAGCCTGGCAGCGCCCGCTCGCGAGCGTCTGAACTTGCTGGTATACGCGCGGGGGCGAGGCAGCGCCTGGCTTACAAAGCAGCACGAGGGGGCGGAACTGGATATCCTGGGACCCCTGGGACATGGCTGGACCGTGCGCCCGACCGTCAGCGCGCTCCTGCTCGTGAGCGAAGGGACGCTCATTCCTCCACTCACCTTCCTCGCGCAGTACGCTATTGAGCAAGACCTGGCGGTCACGTTAGTCAGCCAGCATAGCGGCGAGCAGCACGCCTATCCCCCTGCGCTGCTGCCCTCACAGGTCGAGTACCATATCGTCCCTGCCGGGACGCAGACGGGCATGTCAGAGGACCTACAAAGCGTTCTTGGCAGCTACCTTGCCTGGGCGGATGCCGCTTACCTGAGCGTTTCACACGAGACAGCCGCCGCGCTCTACCAGCGCTTCGAGCGTCTGCGCACGCGCAATTTCGCGCAAGGCGTCTTGCTCCACCCCCTCGTCTGCGGTAGTGGGGCCTGCCTCACCTGTGCCGTCGATATGCATACGGGACCGAAACTGATCTGCCGCGATGGACCGGTCTTTGATCTGAGGGAGATCGCCCGCGCCTATTTCCCATCTTCTAATACGATATCTTCTATATCATCTATATAAGGAGCGGGTGGCCCGACCAGCGCCGGTACCGGCAGAGAGCACATACGCTGTGGCAACGTAAAGTTCGGCTGTGTATCGAGGAGGTGCAGGAAGGCGCGCACCACGGTAGGATCAAAGCTTGTAGCGGAACCAAGCAGGATGCGCTCGCGGGCCGCGTCTCGCGACAGGGGGGTCTTATAGGGGCGATACGACGTAAGCACATCGTAGACATCCGCCACGCTCAGGATGCGCGAACTCAGCGGGATCTCCTCCCCATGCAGCCCGGTAGGATAGCCGCGCCCATCCCAGGCCTCGTGATGATAGAGAATTGTCTCTACGTAAAAAGGATGAACGTCGCAGCCAATCAGGATGCGCGCCCCTATCACCGGGTGACGCTGCATCTTGAGCCGCTCCTCGTCATCGAGGGCCGCCGATTTGTGCAATATATCGTTAGTGATCCAGGTCTTGCCCAGATCATGCACCAGAGCCGCCAGTGCCAGATCCCTCGCGTCACGCCTGCCCCATCCCAGGTGCCGCGCCAGGCGCTGAGCATAGGTTGCTACGCGCCGCGAGTGCTCATACGTGACAATGTCACGCTCCTGGATGCTCCTGGCGAACGAGAGGAGAATGCGTCTGCTCTCCCTCTCTTCTTTAAATCGTACTGCCACCACTCTTCTCTACTCTCCTGAACCCCCATAGGACACTGGGAAACAACGCAAACACAAAAGTATCTAATATAGTAATGCCTGGGTTTGTCATCTGTCTACGGCTTTTGACATGTCAGTACTTTTGGATTGTGCCATAGGATCATCCCGTAGCGCGTGGCTTGCCTGCGCCCACGACCTTCCTATCCCCCAAATAGTCCCTTCTTTACGTGCTAGCGGTTTTTTAATCGTCATACTTTATGATAGACTCTTCTTAACACTATAGACGATCTATTTAGTTTTTTGTTGCATGCCGGCCCATTTTGCGTAGGCGACTGACGGGGCGTAGAGAGACAGAAATGGAAGAGACTGAGATGACAGAAGACATTGTGGAGGAAGCTGCCAGCCAGGAGCAGGAGAACCTTCATCAGCCGCTGCCCACTGAGGAAGAACTGGAACACGACGCTGGGGTAATCACAGTGGTCTTGACCGCTGACAATCATCTTGGCTATACCACGTTCGGCCAGCGCCCGCGCAAACGCGAGGAGCGCGAGCAGCAACTACGCCGCGCTTTTCAGCAGGCCACGGACTTCGCGATTGGGCAGAGCGTTGATCTTTTTATACAGGCAGGCGACCTGTTCGATACGGTCAATCCCGACGAGCGAGACCGCAGCTTTGTGGCGGCGCGCCTGGTGCAGTTGCGCCAGGCGGGTGTGCGCACGTTTGCTGTGGGTGGCACACATGATACCCCTCCCGCCGACCAGGCACTACTTGACGACGCGTCTCCCGCTCCTCAGATCAGCTACGCGCGCCTGGGCGCGCTCCACTATTTCGCGCCCTACCCGGACGCGGGGGCGGCAGAGGACAGCGAGGTCGCTCATGACGCGCAACTCGAACCGGGGCGTGCGCGGGAACTCGAAGCTGTGCTCTTTGATGTCTCCGGCGTGCGCGTTGGCATCTGCGGCCTGAGCGCGCTCTCAGACCAGGAGGACGATCCCCTGGCGCGCGTCTCCGCGCCGGATGCTATCGGGCGCGCGGATATCTCCATCCTGATCTTGCATGCCCCTATTGAAGGGCTGACCAGCGGCGCTCCGCTGCTGGATACACGCGCACAGGTCAGCCGCGCCAGCATCAGCAATCAGACTGCGTTTCGCTATATCCTGGCCGGCTCCCAGCATAGTTTTCGCCAGACACATATCGGGCAGTGCGATGTCGTGGTCGCTGGCGCCACGCAGCATATCAATTTCAGCGACCCCGATGATGCTCCCGGCTTTGTTTACCTTGGCCTGGCCGCCGATGGTATACGCTGGTGCCAGCATGTGGCCGTCGACTCCCTGCACTTGCGCCGCCTGGTGTTACCGACGACAGCGCTCTGGCCTGCCGCGCCAGGCACGGCTGAAGGCGAGGGCGCGAGCCAGGCGCCTATGCAGATTATCCTGGAGCGCCTGCGCCCATTGTGCAGCGCAGATGCTATGGTGCAACTCAGACTTGAGGGCGAGTTGACCCGCGGCCAGTATCATCAACTGGACCTCAACCAGATACGCCACTACGGCGAACAACACTGTTTCGCGCTGGCCATCGACGATAGCGCCCTCTCGCTTCTATCTGAGCAAGAAGCCACCTCGGCCGAAACTGGTGAACGCTTCTCCCCGCGCGCAGAACTGATCACGCTGGCGGATGAGTGGATCGCCGCCGCTGACGATGAGCAGGAGAAGAAGGCCTTACGGACAACAAAAGAGGTGCTGCTGGCGGCACTGGACGAGATAAGGATCAAAAGATAAGGCAGGCAAGGCATGATTATTCTTAAACATTTAACGGTCGAGCGTTTCAGACTCTTACGCGAGGTAGACCTGCATTTTCCGCAGCGCGGCAGTATCCTGATCCAGGGTGCCAACGAGGCGGGGAAGTCAACGCTCTTCGAGAGTATCTACTTTGCCCTCTACGGAGAACCCCTCGCCTCTGATCGCGAGCGACGCACTCTGGATGATCTTGTGCTCTACGGTGAGACACAGGCGAGCGTGACGCTCACGCTCTCGATAGGCGCGACTGAGATGACGATTACGCGCGCTATCGAGCGTGGTAAGGGCCAGAGGGTCGCGCTCTCCGTGCGCAGGCTGGGCATGCCCGACGAGGAGCCGATCACGCGCCTGAACACCGCTGACGAACGTATCATCACCGAATTAGGATACCTCGATGGGAGCACACTACGCAACTCCTGCTTTATCGAGCAAAAAGGTCTGACGCGCCTGGAACAATTGAGCGGGCGCGAGCGCGAAGTCAGCCTGCGTAAACTGCTCGGACTGGAAAAACTGACGCGCCTGGCCGAGCAATTTAAGCTCACGCCCGCCGATGAAGTCCAGCTCAGCGAGTGCGGCGAACGCCTGAAGCTGGCTGAGATCCAGGCGCGCATTCCCGAACTGAGCGAAAAACTGGGGCAGCTTGAGGCCTCCCTTGATGCGGTAGCCATCACCGAGAACCTGGCGGAAGTGAGCCAGCAAGAGACAGATATCGACGAACAGGAACGCGCGCTTGAGCGGCTGCGCACGAGGCGCGTGGAGATTAAAGCGCGCCAGGGACGCATTCAGCAACTGAAGCGCGCCGATGCCACCCTGGGCGAGATCAGCGCCGCCTATGATGCCATGGCCGAGGCCCGGCGCGAGATCCCCGAACTGGACCGGCAGATCGCCGAACTGGAGCGCCGCGAGCGCGAAGAACTCCCGGTCCTGGACAGACGGGTCCAGGACCTGGAGGACCTGACGCACTCTTTCGGAACGCTTGAGCGCATGGCCGCCGACCTGCTGACGGCGGTGAACACGATCAAGGAACTGGAACAAGAAATCAAAGAGCACAAGACTTTCCGGGAGAACGTGGGTGAACTTGATACGCTGGTCGCGCAGGCGCGCGCGCGCGTCGCTCAGGTTGAGCAGGCCCAGCGCGAACTGGAAGAGCGCCGTCGCTCAGGTCGTCCAAACCTGGAGGCCCGCCTGCGCCGCCTCCAGGCGCTGGTTGAACGCCTGAAGAGCCTGCATGACGCGGAAGAGCAATATATACGCAATCTGGCGCAGCAGGCACAGGCGCAGGAGAATACCCAGCAGATTGAAAAGGCGCAGAAGGATTTGCAGGGAACCGAACAGGAACTGGCACTGGCTGAGAACGAGGCCCGGCAGGTTCAGCAGCAAGCCGAGGCGCGTGAGAGACGCTGGCGCCAACTGAACCTGGCGCGCCAGCTCGAAGAATGGCAGCGCCTCAAGGGTCTACTGGGCGGCCTGACCGAGGCCAACCAGCACCTGGAAGCGGCCTACCAGTATCAGTTCCGCCTCAGCCAGGAGGTAGCTACTGTCCGGCAAGCCGCCATGTGGCGCCTGCTCTTCATCATCGGCGGCGTGGTCTTATGTGTACTGTTCGCTATCCTGGGTTTTATAGGGGCACAGCACGGGCTTTCATTCCTCTCAATTGTGCCCATCATTCTGGCTATCGCGTGCGCTGGGGTCGCTGTGCTGGGCTTCGTCAATTATAAGAAGGCCCAGGACAGGCTACAGGCGGCGCTGCGCATGGAGCAGGAGGCCAAAGGCCGCGTTGGCATGATGGTGGCGGCGCGCGAGACGGCGGCACGTGTAGGCGGTGGCCTGGAAGCGCTGCAAAAGGTCGAGCATGAGATTCGCGCGCTGGGTGGTAACCCTCCGCGTTCCGTTGAGGAGGCACAGTATTTCATCCAGCAGGTGCCGGACCGCGACGAGAGTATTGCCGATGTGCAGAAGCGTATGACGGAGGCACGCGATAATGCCGCCGCCGCGCGCAACCAGGTGAACGTCACCCTGGAGGCGGTGGCCGCGCTACGCAGGCAGTGCGCTCAACTGGAGGAGGAGCGTAAAAACGAGGGCTGGGAGGATATCAATGGCAAGATACGCGCCGCTCTCGTCAGGGTCGAGCAGGTGCGCCACGATATCTCTGCGCTTATGGGGCAGGAGGGTCTGCCTATCCCTACATTCGAGTCCGCGGTCTTCAATTCGGCGGCCAAGCATGCCGAATTGAAAGCCATCCTCGACGAGGCCATTCAAGGGACCGAACGCGAGATCGCGTCCCTCGATGGCAAACTCGACCTGGCGGGGGATCTGCAGGCACAGTTGAAGATCGACCAGGCGGAACTGAATGCCTTGCTAGCGCGCCAGCAGACGGTACTGAGCCGGCAAGAGCAGTTTCAGACCCATGACCCGGAGCAGCAGGTCTCTCGCGCGCGCGAGCAGCAGATGGCTCTGCGTGATGCTTTGCGCGCCTTGCAGGATTCCCTGCGCCTGCGTGTGAAGCCGCTGGGCGTCGCCTTTGGCCAGGCGGCTATCAGCAGCGCCGAGACCAGCGCCCGCAAAGAGTTGGAGGCCCTGGACATCATCTTAGGGCGGCACGTGGAGCTGGAGGCACGCCGCTCCACCTATGCCACTACCCTCAAAGAGCGCCAGGACTCCCTGGCCGGACACTATCAGCAGCTCGCAAAGTTCAGCGCGACCCTGGGGAGCTGGGTCGTGCCCCCCAATCCCTTCGCAGAAACGCTGGCGACCCTGCGCGGTCGCTGCCAGCAAGAGTTAGAGAAGGCCCGTGAGAGCACGATTATACAAGAACTCGACAACTTGCAGGCCGAGGATGGTGCCTCCCATGCCAAGATAGAACTCTGCCGGCAGGAGATCGAGGAGGCGCGCGAGCGGATCGCTGCCCTCCTGGCGCAGCGCCATCGACCAGCCGCCAGGGAACATACCCCGGAGCAGATCGTGATCGTCTGGCCCCTGGTAGGTGAGCGTTCTCCTCAGGACCGCACTCCATTGCAAGCGGAACGTCAGACCATTGAGCAGGAATTGCAGCAACTGGAGCAGCGAGAACTGCAACTCAGCGAGCAGTTGCAGATGGGCGGCACGAAACTCGACCTGGAGGAGGCGCGCCGGCGCATGGAACAGCAGGAACGCAGTTACCAGACGAAGAAACGTGGCAGCCTGCTGGTCACCGCCGTCACCGAACGCCTGATGCGCAAGATGATCCCGCGTATCGAATACTATGTCCAGCAGGTGCTGCCGCTGCTCACGAGCGGTCGCTATCACGATGTGCAACTGACAAC
>JBDTHH010000252.1:0-6780 GCA_039937055.1 Ktedonobacteraceae bacterium
AGGGATGCCTGACACGGATGCGGCAAGCCGAATCCCTACACGGAAGAGAGCGGTTTCACCTCTCAAGTGAAGCTTGACAGAGTAATGGACATGCAGTGAAGCCGAATCGGGCGCTGTTTCGTAGGGCTTGCCTCGCCCTACGAAACAGTATGCATCACCAGCCAGTGATTTGAAAGCCTGCCCAATAGTAAGGATCGGCATAGGGGCAATCATCAGGGGCAAGTTCCTCGGCGGAGAATTGCACGAGTTCCTGAGCCTGAACAGCGTCAAAGCGATTGGCTCGCCCCCGGACAGCGACAAGGTGACCTGTGCTTGCTGGCACGTGGGCGCCTGGGACCATTTCAAAGCCTTTTGCCGGGTTGCTCGCTTCTTCTACCGGTAGAGCTGAGATCGTCGCCTGCCAGAGACGCAACTCGTGATTGGTGACCGTGCGTAACCATCGTTGGGCGCGAGCCAGGGCTGTGGCTGGAGGCTCGGTGTGCATCTGGGGGAACCACTCCAGCGCGAAGCGCACCATCAGCAGATAGGTGGCCCGATCATCCACCGCCCACAACGAGGCCAGAATGGCAGCGGCTCCCGCTTGCAGCATGCCTGCCGCCAGGCTGCGGACCTCATCACGCGCCCCTTGCAGATCAAGGATGGCTGTCTGGCACGCCGAGAGGATGAGCAACCGGAGTCCACGCAGATCGACCCGGTCACTCAACATATCGGCCAGGGTCAATTCCTCCTCGTGAGCAAGGAGGAGCCGCGAGCGCAAAAAGTTCTGGGTATCGAAGATGCCGTGACAGGATGCATTCACCACCAGACCGGTGTGCAATGCTGCGATCAACCAGTCACGTGAAGCCTGCCACTGCACTTTGACGCTGGCGAATAGTGCCAGGCGAGTACCCAACTCTGCCAGAGTGAAAGCCTCAGCCTCGCCCCAGCGCAGGTTCTGTTGCGTCGGATAGGGGTTCCCAAGCGCGTAAATACCCATGCGAGGCGAGCTGGTACGCTCGTCATGGAGCAAAGAACGTGCGCTGGGAGCGATGCTGGTCGGAAGCGTCTCACCCAGCGTCCGCCCATCCTCCAAAAGTGTGCCTTCGAGCGGGAAGGCGGCAAGACGCCCACAGGGGACGAGTGTCAGGCTGTCAACACCCGCTTCGTGCAGCCAGGAGAATACGGGTTGCAGCAGCGTCTCGCGCAGCGCTGACTGGCAGCGTTGCAGCTCGCGTTGGAGTACGGCGTGGTTTAGAGTACTCGCCAGCAGTGAGCTGCTTTCTTCGCTCAATGTCGTGAGAGCCTGATCATGAAACGGCGCCAGTTCCCGCAGAGCAAGCATATCTTGCGCCGCCGCGTCGATGCTCCCTGTATGCTCGTTCAAGATACATGCAGCATGAAGGGCAGCGGTCCGCTCGCGAAATGTCGTCCCAGGCCAGGCCAGGAGTACCGCAAAAACGTTGCCGCGTTGCGCACAGTCGAAGCCACCAGTGATATGTTCTGAGTCTGCCAGATGTGTTTCGATCAATGCTCTCACAAAATCTTCAGTCAGAGCGGGCAAAGCGAGAGCCGCAAAATGGGCAGAGAGCGACGTACCTGGACGCGAACTAAAAGCCGCGATAGCAACCCCACCCCAGGGCGTTGCGGCGAGATAGACCAGGGCATGATCAGTTCCACAGCGCTCTGCCGCTTGCAAGATCGTAGCGGCATCAAGGGCGTCGTGCAGGAAGTCAGCAGGGTCTTCTGCCGCGCGGATCTCCTCTAACACAGCATCAAACGCAGCGCGCGCCTCCCGGTAAGCGGCAGTGTACGCCAGCATAACGTGTCGTTGGCCGTCTTCATCCAGGTCTGTGGGAGGAGGCGCGTGCAAGAGTGCCTGTGCTACGAGAAACGCCTGATGTGTCGTTGTGTAGCGCACACGGCGGTCAGCATTGCTGATACGCTGAGGATCAACTGCCGTGAACTGGATAGCCTCAGCCAGCCCACTTGCTCGTCCTCGCTCGATAGCCACAGCGGCCTCCGCTATTTTGCCCAGGCGAGCCAGAGCAAAACCATCATGGATAGCGGCCTCGCGTCCCTCCTTCAGAACCGCATCGCGTCCAAATGCGCCGGCTCCAAGGGCCACAAGCAGGGCTTCGGCCTGACGCGCAGCGACATAGGCGTTGTGTACCCCTGCCCAATCCTCGCGCAATGCCTGCGTTTCGGCACAATCAAGCTGCACCTGGCGATGTTCGCGGGGAAAAGCATCCAGCGTGTAGATACGCAGAGATGCCTGGTGAGCTGCCAGCGCTAGATCGAGGTTCTGCTGGCGTTCCCCCTCTAGGCGCACCTGGTACGTCACGGCGAGGTTGCGCTGGGCCATGGCGTAATCCTGGGGTAGCGCGGCAAGGGTCCAGACACGCATGGCCTCACGATAGCAATCGATGGCCTGTTCCAGGTTGTCGCGTCGTTCCCCTGCCAGGCGATGGAGATAGGCTTCACCCAGATTATTTTGCACCTTCGCATACTGATAGGGGAAGGCTTCCAGGGTCCAGACACGCATGGCCTCACGATAGCAGCTAATGGTTTGCTCCAGGTTGTCGCGTCGTGCTCCTGCGACACGGATCAGATACACAGCGCCCAGGTTGTTCTGCAACATGGCGTACTGAAAGGGAAAGAGATCCAGGGAATAGACACGCAGCCCTTCACGGCCGCAGACAATGGCGCGCTCCAGGTTGTCGCGTCGCTCTCCGGCGATGCGCTGCCAATAGGCCAGGCATAAATTATTCTGCACCCTGGCATACTCAAGAGGCAAAGCGTCCAGTGTATAGACCCGCAAGGCCTGATGATAATAGGTAATGGCCTGCTCCAGATTGTCACGCTGCTCCCCGTTGATACGCTGTGAATAGGCAGCGGCGAGACCATGCTGACCTTCAGCATACTCTCTAGGAAAAGCCTTCAAAATGAAGATAGCTGCCGCCTGGCGAAAACAGTCGATGGCCTGCTCCAGGTTAGCGCGCCGTTCGCCTGCGACCCGGCGAATAAAAGCTGTTCCCAGAACATGCAGCGTAGAGGCATGTTCAAAAGGGAAGGTCTCGGCTGTACGCACCCCTAATGCTTCGTGACAACAGCTAAGAGCCTGTTCCAGATTGTCCTGTCGTTCGCCCTCGATGCGGAGCTGGTATGTATGCCCAAGACCATGGTGCGCCTGGGCATACTCGTAAGGGCGATCAGCCAGCGTAAAGACGTGCAAAGCCTCACGATAACAGGCAATGGCTTGCTCCAGGTTGTCACGTTGTATGCCCATAACGCGCTCTCGATAGACATTGCCCAGCGTCACCTGTACACTGGCATACTGAAAGGCATACCGCGCCAGTGTATAAACCTGCAAGGCTGCCTCACATGCAACAAGAGCGGCTTCTATCTGCCGGGTACGATCTCCGCCAGGGTGCTGCTGATAGGCCACGGCCAAAGCGCCTTGCAGAGCCGCGCATGTCTCTGGTGTACACCCAGGATTAGCCTGCACCTGCGCCAGTGTCTGGAGCAACAATTCTTTACGCGCGACGGCCGTCTCATAGGGGGAGCCACTGCGCTGCATCTCAAGCAGGTGCTGCCTGGGCCCTTCCAGTGAAGATGGCAGTTGTGACACGAATCCACCATACAACCTCACATCAGGGAGTATATACTCGGGAGAGTTGAAAGGTTTCATCGAAAACTCCTCTGTGGATACTCATATGCCTTCTATGGGAGGAAACAAAGGCCGCCACAACGGCGAAATCTTACGAGGACCATCCCCTGATCGGGGTAATACGGTACACATACGGGCGGGTACCCACAAAGTGTGTCTTTATAGTATACCAGATGACGCACCCACATGGTTGTGACTTTTCAGGGGCGCTGCATTGAAGGTATGCTTGTTGATGAAAGGAGGAGCGAATCTATGGCTACGTACGACATCCCACAGGGAGGGTGGAACTTGTTTGCCAGCGTCCTGCAGGAGATCCTTGCGACACACGGGCTGGGCCTGGGTCATCTCGATGACCGCGCACATATTCACCGCGAGAAAGTGCGCCGCCTGCAACGCTCTCTCAAAGTACCCAAGAGCTTTCCCGTGCTGAATATCGCTGAAATGGAGCAAGTCATCACTGTCTTTCATTTGAACCGCAACGAGAAGACACGCCTGCGAGCCGCCATCCTGGCTACCTCCATCGAGGAAACACTGATGGATCGCATTCATCCAGATGACGCGCTTAAGGCCGCTGAGCAAATATTCGAAATTATCGAACACGCTCTGCAGGAACACCTGCATGAGCTGGTAGGTATTGGCGCTGTGAAGGGGGGAGGCACGATGATGTCCGAAGAGAACGAGATTGATCGCAAGCTGGGCGATGCGCTCACGGCCATCGACCATGCCACCCTTGCGCTCCATCTGAGCCACAACGCAGATTCTCAGGTGGAGCGCATAGAGCGCGGGCAACAGGCGCGCGATGGTTTTACACAGGCGCTCGCTGAACTCGACAAAGCGGTTCCCGCCCTCAAGCTGCAGGACTCCTGGCAGGTCTGGCACGATGAGGCGCACAATGGCTTGACTGCTGCGCAGAGTCGCCTGGCTTCACTTGGTGCATAACTTCCCCATAGCCAGAAGGTTTTTAGCGCAGTCTACAGAGTAACATGTCCCACTATCATGATTTTAGTCATAGATACACAAGCATCATGCACGGTTCTTCATACAATGATGGTACAATCAGGGGGTGATGTTATACAAAGGAAAACGTGATGGGAGGCAACGAACATGTCTGAGACTGTCAGGCACTACCTGGGTCAGCAAGTAGGGCATTATCGTCTCACTCGCTGGCTAGGGAAGGGGGGCTTTGCGGATGTGTATCTGGGTGAGCATATCCATCTGAAGACGCAGAACGCGATCAAGATGCTGCATGTCCAGCTCTCAGAGAAGGCGCTCCAGGATTTTCTGCACGAGGCACAGGTCATTGCCGGCCTGGATCACCCTAATATTGTGCGTGTCCTCGACTACGGGAGTGAAGAGGGCATTCCTTACCTCGTCATGAGCTATGCCCCCAATGGCTCGATCCGGCGCGTTATCCCCAAAGAGACACGTGTAGAGCTGGAGCAGATTGTGCCGGTGGTGCAGCAGATAGCCGCGGCCCTGGATCATGCCCACATGCGCAGGCTGATTCACCGGGATGTCAAGCCCGAGAATATACTTGTTGGGCAGCGTGGGCAGATCCTGCTCAGTGATTTTGGCCTGGTCATAGTCGCGCATAGCAGCAATTCGCAGACAAACCAGAAGACGGCCGGGACGGTTCCATATACAGCGCCGGAGCAACTCCAGGGTCAGGCACGTTTTGCCAGCGACCAGTACTCGCTGGGCATTATCACCTACGAATGGTTGTGTGGTGCGCGCCCCTTCACCGGTTCCTTTGTTGACATTGCCAGCCAGCATATGCTGACCCCGCCCCCCTCGCTGTGCCAGAGAGTGCCGGGGCTTTCTCCCCTGGTAGAGCAGGTCGTATTCAGGGCGCTTGCCAAGGACCCGGCTCAGCGCTATCAGACCGTCACAGACTTCGCCAACGCCTTACGAGACGCATACCAGCAGGGCGCGAACCTTTTGCTGTTTACCGACATCTCAACAGAGAGCCAGGTTCCAGCCGTGCAAACAACCACTCCACTGACTCCACTGACCCCACCGATCGGCCTCCATGTCCTGCCACAGAGTGTGCCTCTGCCCGAGCCGGTGGCAAATCAGGAGCAGCAAACAGTGGTCTCACCTCATATGCACACGACAGCTACTCCACAGTCCGATCCAGCTACGAACCAGGGGCAGCAAACAGGGACTGCCCCCCAGATGCACACCCCGGCTACTTCCCAGCCGGACCCGGCTGCGCGCCTGACGCAACAAGCGGTAGTCTCACCTTATGCACACGCTCCAACTCCTCCGGTTCCCTCATCGTCAGCACCCGTGATTATACAGCCACAAATGCTACCGCCGCAGACGCCGCCGCGCCGATCACCCAACCACGCCAGTACTCTCTGGCGAGCAGTAGTGCTGGCTCTCCTCATTATCTTGATCGTAGGAGGAGGGGGAATATGGTACGCGACTCATTCTCCAGGGCGCGGCCCCGGTCAGGGGCAATCCAGCGCCACCCTCCCTGGTACGGGGCCAGCGTCTTCCACTGCGACAGCCCAGGCAACCGCTCACGGAACGGGCGGCACAGGAGGAACGAGCAACTCGCCAAATGCCACATCCACAAGAGCCGCGAATGGGACCACCGCGGTTCCGGCCAGCGGCACCGGCACACCGAGTACATCAGCACCTCCCACGGCCGCACCGACACACGCGCCAGCGCCGACTCCAACGCCCAAGCCAGATTGTCTTCGTGGGTCGTCGTCACATCTGACGTTCACATCTCTGCTGGGGATTAATCCCTCTCCACGCGTAGTAACGCTCACCAATTGTGGGGGAAGTACACAGAACTGGGCAGGCTCCGCCAGCACCAATGGTGGGGGTGCCTGGCTGAGCGTCAGTCCCTCGGCGGGGTCGATGGCGGCCAACGGGAATGTGAATATCCAGGTTCAGGCGGCGAGTAACGGCCTGCAAATCGGCATCTATACGGGATCTCTTACCTTCCACAAGGGTTCCTCCGCCTGGACCGTCACGGTGACCTATACCATCGTACAGGCATGACCAGACTGGTATTCATCTTTGCTGAGTCCTTTGCGCTCGATCTCCTGAAGGCAATGGCTTAGAAACACTTCTGATCTCCAGTTTTTACGCGGTTTCCCCGCAAGGACGGAGCCAACGAT